>CAZFRL010000031.1:0-19360 GCA_964521325.1 uncultured Dehalococcoidales bacterium
GGCGAGGTTATTGAAGCCAGCACCACCGGTTTTGTCGCCCAGTGCTATGAGCTTTATCAATTGCCACCTTTAGGCAGTCTGGTGAAGACCAGGGACTTGCCAGTGGAGTTATGCGGTATTGTCTATAATGCGGCTACCACCAGCCTTGAGCCGGGGCGGCGTCCCATTGCCAGGGGTAAGGACGAAGCCAGTGAGGAGGCAATCTACCAGTCAAGCCCTCAGCTCTTGAAACTACTGCGTAGCGAATTCGGTGTTTTGGTGGTCGGGCACAGGCAGGATGATAAACTCTTTCACTATTTACCATCCAAGCCAGCCCGAATCCATGGCTTTGTTTACCTGTGTTCTCCTGAGGAGGTAAAGGAGTTTAGCCAGTCCTTTGATTTCCTCAATATATTGCTCAACGCCCATCTACCGGTTTCTGCCGAGGAGCTAATTGCTGCCTGTCTGCGGCAGATGAGCCAGGTGCATGAAGACCGCCATGCCTTTCTGGTGGCAGCCGGTAAGGAATTAGCCATTTTACTTAGTGGTGAGCTTAACCAGCTCAAAGCTATTCTGGGGAGGATTAAGGAGTGACTCAGGAAAATACCGAGCGGCTGGGCATTGTCGTCTCCGGTTCAATAAATAAAGGGATAGAGGTCAAGCTTGATAGCTCGGCTTCGGTTGAAGATATGGCGGTAGGGCGTTACGTGACTATTGAGGGGGGCAAGCAGCGTTTCTTCGGTATGATAACCGATATCAGCCTGGGGGTAATAGACCAGAAGCTTATCCTTACCCCGCCTGATGTCTCTGAACCATTTATAGCTGAGGTATTAGCTGGAACCAGCACCTATGGAGCACTGCATGTTTTGCCTATGCTCACCATTGGCGGTGACGTTGCCAGCCTGATTGAGGGACCCCAGCCGGTTAAGACTGTTCCCAGCCATTTCTCTCCGGTAAATCTGGCATCGCAGCGGGATGTAGAGTTAGTCTTCGGCAGCGAGGACGAAAGGAAGTTCTATATCGGCACGCCGCTGGATATGGAAACCAAGATTTGCCTCAATCTGGAGGAGCTGGTTAAGCGTTCTAATGGTATCTTTGGTAAGAGCGGCACGGGGAAGACCTTTCTCACCAGGTTACTTCTTATTGGCATGTTACAGAAAGGGACGGCAGTGAATCTGGTGTTTGATATGCACAGCGAATATGGCTGGGAGGGGAGGAGCGAGGAGGGGCGGAAGGTTAAAGCGCTAAAGCAGCTTTTCCCGTCAAGGGTGGCTGTATTTACCCTTGATGAAGAAAATTCAAGGCGGAGACGGGTAAGTACCGATTTTGTGGTCAGAATAGGCTACGATGAGATAGAGCCAGAGGATATGGCATTGCTGCGTCAGACCTTGAACCTTACCGAGCCTGCCGTTGAAGCTGTCTATCAGATGCGCCGGAGGTTTGGTAGAGACTGGTTGCAAAATAGTCTAGATCTGAAAGACTCTGAGGAGACCAGGGAGCTGTTAAGAGAGCTGACTATACATGAGAGTACCTTTCAGAACTTACAACGGGGATTAGCCACCATCAGGCGGCTTCCGTTTATAGAATCCCGGGCTCCGGATAACACAGTTAAGCGTATCCTCGACTATCTTGACCAGGGGATAAATGTAGTTTTAGAATTTGGCCGATATACAGATATCACGGCTTATATCCTGGTAGCTAATCTGCTTACCCGCCGCATCCACACTCAATATCGGGAGCGGATGGAGAAGGCAATGGGCGAGGATATTGCTCTACCTCGTGCTCTGGTGATAACTATTGAGGAGGCGCATAAATTCCTCAATCCCGAGGTGGCAAGCCAGACCATCTTTGGCACTATCGCTCGTGAGATGCGTAAATATAATGTTACACTATTGGTAATTGACCAGCGACCCAGCGGCATTGATAGTGAGGTTATGTCGCAAATCGGGACCAAGGTAACTTGTTTATTAGATAATGAAAGGGACATTGATAGTGTGCTTGCCGGGGTGTCCGGTAAGAGTGAGCTCAAATCGGTGTTATCCAGGCTGGAATCCAGGCAACAGGCACTCATTTTTGGTCACGCTGTGCCTATGCCGGTGGTAGTCAGAACCAGGGAGTATGGTTCAGCCGAGTCTTATAAGGACTTTGTCTCCACTGAACGGGCTGAGATTAGTCAGCAAGCAAAAAAAGATATTGAGGAGCTGTGGGAATGAAGAGGTCAGCTAAGTTAAGGAAAAGAAAAGTTGGAGTGGCTCTGAGTAGTGGTGCTGCCGCAGGATTTGCCCATATCGGCGTGTTGGCAGTTCTGGAAAGAGAGGGTATTCCCATTGATATGATGGCTGGTGCCAGTGTTGGTGCTCTAATAGGTGCGCTTTATGCCCAGGGAAAGGATATTGATGAGATAGGTAGAGTGATAACAGACCTGGGGCGGAAAAGGGTCTACCACGTGGCGCGGCTAGCCTTAATCAAGATGCGTTTTATTAAAGACGATGAAAGAAAATACTGGTTAAGGGCAACCGTCGGTGACGTAGAATTTAAAGATTTAAAGATACCCTTTGCTTGTGTAGCTGCTGATATATATACTGGTGAGGAAGTAGTAATTAAAGAGGGCTCAGTGAGGGAAGGGGTGAGAGCCAGCGGCTCTTTCCCGGTGATAGTTCCTATAGTCAAACGGGGCAACAGGTATCTGGTTGATGGTGGTCTGGTCAACCCGGTGCCGGTAAGTGTCCTTAAAGAGATGGGGGCAGACTTCATTATAGCCGTTAATGCCATAGCCGACAACAGTAGGAGACCCGAGTCGGGGAGCAAGAAGCCTAATATCTTCAAAATTATGAAGCAGACAATTCATATTGCCAGGTATCAGGCGGTAAGACTTAGCCTTGACGGGGCTAGTGTAGTCATTGAACCCCGACTGCCCAAAATTCGCTTTGGCGATTGGCACCGAGCTCAAGACTCTATTTTACAGGGTGAGCTAGCTGCTCAGCGTGCTATTCCTGAAATAAAAAGACTGTTAGAAGCCTAGGTTTTCGGCTTTCCGACTTATCACCTGCAATTCCCCATTTGGTAAAGAAGGGTAAGGTTGACAAAAGTAGGTTTATTAATTAGAATAATTGCAAATGAAACGCATTAGCGATAATGGTAATGAGCAATGAAACTGGGTTAGTAAAGACCAGCCGTGGAACATTAAATTTAACCGGGGTGAGGGTTACTAATCAGCGGGCTTTACTTCTGGAGATTATCCGCCAGGGGCAGGGACACCTGGATGCCGATGAAGTCTATCGGCGGGCACGACAGAAGTACCCTCGCCTTAGTTTGTCCACTGTCTATCGAACCCTCCAACTGTTCAAAAAATTAGGCTTGATAGACGAGGTTCATTTTGATGAGACACACCACCACTATGAGGCGAAGCCGTCTGTTGAGCATCACCACTTGGTATGTCTTGGCTGCGGTAAGGTTATTGAGTTTCGCTATCCGCTAGCTCGCTATGTAAAGAGAAACGTTGCTGAAGCCAAAGGTTTTGATATTACTGGTACCGAGATTCGTATGACGGGCTATTGTTCCAAGTGTCGCCAAAATAGGAAATAATTTTTTGGTAAATTTATTGCAAATGAGATGCATTTCTATTTAATAGAAGAGTAACCTTAGCTGAAAAGATTGAAGAAAGGATATGGTTTATGCCTGATGGAAAGCAAGTAATTTTGGCTCGAATGAAGACTGGGCAGAGTGGTAAGGTAGTTCGAATTGAGGGTGGCCGGGGTTTGGTTAATCGCCTTAGTGCTTTAGGAGTTAGACCTGGTAGGAGAATAACTAAAGTGGGCTCTATGTTTATGCGTGGCCCCGTAACTATACAGTTGGGTAATGCTCAAGTGGCTGTCGGATTCGGTATGGCTAATAAAATAATAGTTGAGCTGGATTAGGTTTGGGGGCATGAGAGTATTGCTGATGGGTAATCCTAATGTGGGGAAGAGCGTTGTTTTTTCTCGTTTGACTGGTGTTCGTGTCATTGCTTCTAACTATCCGGGTACTACGGTAAGCTACACTCGGGGTTTTATGAAACTGGGGGAAGAAAGAGCTGAGGTTATTGATGTACCAGGTACCTACACTTTAGAACCAACCAGTGAAGCTGAGAAAATAGCCTTACGGATGCTCGACACCGGAGATGTAGTCATAAATGTGGTTGATGCTACCAACCTGGAGAGGAATCTATACTTAACCTTGCAGCTGCTGGGAAAAAATATACCGTTAGTTGTGGCTCTAAATATTTGGGACGATACTGAGCACCGAGGGATACATATTGATTTAGACAAATTAAGAGAGTTTTTAGGGGTACCGGTCATTCCCACTTCAGCTATAACCGGACAGGGCATAAAGAGGCTGGTTGCCAGCCTTTCCGAGGCGAACTCACCCACTACCTCTCCCCGTAGTCGTGATGAGCGCTGGACAGCTATCGGCGACATTATAGACCAAGTTCAGCATATCACCCATCGCCACCATACCTGGCTGGAGCGTCTGGAGGATGCCAGTGTAAAGCCAATAACCGGGGCAATTATAGCGCTAATTGTTCTGGGGGTTACTTTTCTGGTGGTCCGGTTCATTGGCGAGAGTCTGATTGGCTATGTGCTTGACCCCTTATTTAATAATGTGTGGGCACCGGTGATATTGAAGTTAAGTAACCTCATGGGAGCTACCGGTCTTTTCCACGATGTTCTAATTGGCAAGATAGCCGGTGGCGAGGTGAACTTTGTTGAGTCGTTTGGACTGCTTACTACCGGACTCTATGTCCCTCTTGCCATGGTTCTGCCCTACATTGCATCTTTCTACTTGGTGTTGGGTCTACTTGAGGATACAGGTTACCTGCCGCGGGTGGCAGTTTTGATGGATACCATTATGCACCGCCTGGGCTTGCATGGTTATGCTATTATCCCTTCGCTGCTTGGGCTTGGCTGTAATGTACCGGCTGTCTTGGCTACCCGCATTCTGGAGAGCAAGAGAGAGAGGTTTATTGCGGCTACACTTATATCTATTGCTGTGCCCTGTGCTGCTTTGCAGGCAATGATTTTTGGCTTGGTTGGTGGGCGTGGAGTACAGTATGTAGCTATTGTTTATGGCTCACTATTCATAGTGTGGATTGTTTTGGGAGTCATACTTAATCGGCTTGTAACGGGATTTAGCCCCGAACTGTTAATAGAGATGCCACCTTATCGTTTGCCACCCTGGCGAACAGTATTACAAAAACTGTGGATGAGGGTCTATGGTTTTTTGGGGGAAGCCATACCCATAATCCTGGGCGCTGTCCTAGTAATAAATATACTTCATCTCTTAGGCGTATTTAATGCCATTGCTAACTTTACCGCCCCGGTGGTAACTGGTCTTCTGGGCTTACCTAAAGAGGCAGTAACCGCTATTGTTATTGGCTTCTTGCGCAAAGATTTAGCCTTAGGTATGCTGGCGCCACTAGCGTTAAGCGCTGAGCAACTGGTGGTTGGCAGTGTGGTTCTGGCTATGTTTTTCCCGTGTATTGCTACTTTTGTTGTGCTGCTTAGAGAGCTTGGTGTTGTCGGTATACTCAAAGCCGCAGGAATAATGATTGTTGCTGCCTTGGTGGTGGGGGGGATATTGAACCTAATCTTGTAGTGGATAGGTTTTTACGTTGACCTTTTGCTGGTAGTGAGGAAGGTTTTAGCCTTGCTCTTTAGTCGGTATCTCCCAGACCTTGATTTGCGGTAGCAATTTCTCCACATCAGCTCTATGGGCGAGTTCGGTGCCCGGTGTTAATACGGCGGCAGTACCCATAGCTACTGCCAATCGACAGGCTTCTATCAGTGGCTCTCCATAGGCTAACTTTAAGGTAAGACCGGCTGTGGCACAATCGCCGGCGCCTACAGCACTTCGCGCCTTAACCGGGGGTGGAACTGCCTTAAAAATCCTCTCCTTGGTGGCAGCAATAATGCCCTCTTTTCCCCTGGAGATGACGACTATTTCAATATCCATCTCAACCAGGTTAAGGGCTGCCTTGATGATTGCCTCTTCAGTAGCAAGTTCTGTCTTAAGTAGTTCCTCAGCCTCGTGGATGTTAGGCTTAATGAGGTAGGGTTTAGCTTTTATACCTTCCTCCAGCCATTGACCTGAAGAGTCCAGGATAGTTCTTATCCCTTGGTTCTTAGCTTCCAAGACTATGTCATAATAGATATTATCTGGAACACCGGGTGGTATGCTGCCACTGGCCACTATTAAGTCTGGTCTGGGGTAAATTTGTCTCATTTTCCTGTAGAACCTCTCCAGTTCTTCTTTTGAAATACGTGGACCGGGGGCATTAATCATTGTCTGCCGAGAGGTTTTGGTGTCAAGAATGATAAAATTAGTGCGTGTTTCTTGCTCAATAGGGGTGAAGCTGAATGGCACCCCTTCTTCATCAAGCAATACTTCCAAGTCTCTACCTTCATGACCGCCTATGAATCCGTAGGCTATAGTTCTGCCACCCATCTCGTGAATAGCCCGTGACACGTCTATGCCTTTACCCCCAGCATAAAGGTACGCTCTGGTCCATCGGTTACTCTCATTCACCATTAACCCGTGGACGGTAACAGTCCTATCCAGGCTGGGGTTAAGGGTTACGGTGACAATCATAAAGCCCCTCCGATTTCAATATTCCTCATACCACCTTTCTGAGGTATGGGCTAGCTCTTGGGTAGTTGCCCCGAGCTTCTTATACCATGGCACAGCATATTTGTTAGCTATCTCAGTTAGTCTTTTTAGCCTGTCTGTGCCTATGGTTGATAGATATTGAACCCTTTTCTTGGTATTGTCAATACCCATTGCCTCTTGCCAGATAGCACGACCGCCTAAAAAACCTGATGCTCCACCCCGGCAAGCGATTTCTACTTCCTGGCAAAAAAGCTCGAAGTCTACGCCGGCACTTAGGACAACCCACGGAACCTGAGCGGTCGTGTCCAGTTGGTGGCAGAGGTTGATGAGTTCAGGCTTATCCTTTTTATAGCGCAGGTCAGCCGGAAACTCAGCTTTTAACACATCTATCGGTAGGGCAGTGATTTCTTGGGCAGTTTTAATTACTAACTGTCCTTTTAGGGTGGCAAACTCCTGTGGATTATTAATTTCGTTGCCTATAGGATAGCTCTTTGGTTCTACCAAAAAGGGGAGGTCATATTTGATACATTCCATTGCCACCGTATTAACGGTTTTCAACTGCTGACTTGCCAGTTGTTTCAAATCCGGTCGATAGTAGACTAGAATCTTGGCTGCGGAGGCACCCATTCGCCTAATCTTCTCCACACTCCACCCTTCCAGCAGCTTGGTTAGGCGGTGTTCTTTGCCACCCTCATAGCCAGTGGCTTCTATACTAACCAGGAGCCCGGTATCATTGGGTAAGGCACCGTGGCTAATACATTGAGCAGCGCCAAATATAGGGTCAAGTAGCACAGCACTGGCGTATTGGGCTAGGCAAGAGCACAGCTCTAGCTTGTACTTAACCATTTCCTCATAGTTGACTTCTTCTGGGTGCTCTTCATTAATCATGCTGCGTAAAGAGCCACGGTGGTCCATAGCACACATGGTGAAGATACCATCTGGATTCGCAATCTGTTGCAGACCTCTTATTTTACCAATGCTTATTCTTTTCATCTTTCCCCTTAGGTATTATGGAGTGGAAGGCAGGCTTAATCAAGTTATTTATCATTATCTAGCCTGGAGTTGAGCCAAGGCTTCTAGCTTCTTTAGTGCTTCATTCATAGTCTGTTCAGCAGTAGACGCACCAGAAGTTATACCTATATGATGCTTACCTCGAAACCAAGATGGCTGAATTTCCTCTGCCGTCTCAATTAGATGTGTTTTAGTCACTGCGGAACATAGCTCAGCAAGACGGTTAGTATTGGCGCTGTTATGCCCACCGATGACCAGCATCAAGTCCATTCTATTAGCTAGCTCAAGGGCTGCTGCCTGCCGCTTTCTGGTGTCATGGCATATGGTGTCAGTGACACGCAGCTCAGAATCTCCGGCAAAGGCAGAATCAATCAGCTTCTTCACAAATTCGGTAAAGTGAGCCGGTATTTGGGTCGTCTGAGATAGAATCCCTAAACGTCGTGGTAAAGGGTCTAGCTTGGCTATAAGCTTCTCATCTAGGGTAGCCATCCCCTTTCCACTAGCCCAACCAAGAACACCTTTGACCTCACTATGGTTAGCATCGCCATATATAATGACGAAAAACCCAGATTTAACTAATCGCCGCGCTACAACTTGGGCTCGGCGGACAAAAGGACAAGTGGTATCAATTACTTCAATATGCCGGGCTTGAAGCTCTTCCTCCAGTTGCGGATTCGCTCCGTGAGCGCTAATAACCACAGTGTCACCCTGGATGTCATCCAGTCCCTTGATTACACTAACCCCAATCCCGGCTAGTCTTTGCAGCACCTGCTGGTTATGGACCAAAGCCCCCAGTGTTTCCACCCTACCATGTTCGTGGGCAACCCTTTCTACAATATCAATAGCTCGTCTTACCCCAAAACAGAAACCTATTTCACTCGACTTTTCAATTATCATGTCTTTCGCTCTATTCCCTTGGCATAGCTACCTTGGTATTCTGGGGGGAGAAGTTCAGCTATATGCTGCATTATAAAGTTGGTACGTTCGGCCAGCTCTGCCCTAGTCAGCCTACCGTTAACCGGTGGTAGATAAAAGGGATGACCGACGTTAACCGTTACCTCCGGGCGCTGTAGTATCCAAGCCATTCCCTTAATTTTTTCTGTGCCAGTAATGCCTACCGGAATAAGCGGAGCCCCACTGCGTACGGCTATTAGTGCTGGGCCGGAGAAAGCGGGTCGGAGTTGGGCATTCTTGCTCCTCATTCCCTCAGGGAATACGACTAAAGCCGAGCCGTTAGCCAGCACTTGCATCGCTTGGCGCAGTGCTTTCCTATCCAGTTGTCCTCTATGCACCGCGAAGGAACCAAGTCTACGTAAAAAGTAGCCTGCGATTCTGGAATAAAATAGCTCCTTTTTAGCCATAAATATCGCTATTCTGCCGAGGCTGATAACAAGTAGGGGGATGTCGACTAGATTCATATGATTAGCTACAATTATTATCGGTCCTTCCCCGGGGACACACTCTCTACCCCTTACCCGTCGGCAGGTCAGGAGAAGGAACAGCATCCTGGCTATTAACTTGCCGACCCAATAGAACCAAGGCACTATTCTACCTCCCCCAAAAGCATTCTCCAATTATAGCTTACGGCTGAGGGCAAAGACAACAAGGGTAGCGGCTTTTTTCAGGAGGTTGGAATTATCTGGTTGTGGTATAATAATTATTGATAATGTTGTAGATGGAGGGCTTGGTTTCTGGAGGCGCTAGAGGTAGCACGTAAGGCAGTAGAGGCGGCCAATAATAAGCAGGCTATGGATATTATGCTGTTGGACGCCCGGGGGGTATGTAGCTTTGCTGATTTTTTTGTGATATGTAGCGGTGATAGCGTGAGGCAGATTAAGACTATTTATGATGAAGTCGGGCATGTATTAAAGAACGAAGGTATTTTACTGCATCATCATGAGGGGACTGTGGATTCAGGATGGCTACTCCTTGATTTTGGTGATGTTATCGTCCACATTTTTGCTCCCTTTGAGCGAGAATACTACCAGCTGGATGGGCTATGGAGCCAGGCGAATCTGGTGGTCAGGATTCAATAACTCAGTTATCAATTTCATTGGGATAATCAGAAAATTTCATCCTTGGCAAAGAATAGTTTTATTTCGTGCTCGGCAGCCTCAACCGAATCCGAGCCATGAACTGTGTTTTGTCCAATATCTAAGCCGAAATCGCCCCTGATGGTGCCGGCTTCAGCCTTAGCTGGGTCAGTTGCTCCCATTATTTTTCTGATTACCCCCACCGCATTTTTCCCTTCAAAGACACCGGCAATTATCGGGGCGGAGCTAATATAATCTACCAAGCCGTCAAAGAAAGGTTTGCCTTTATGGATAGCATAGTGCCGTTTAGCCAGGTCTTTATCCAGGCGAAGCATTTTAATCGCCACTAGCTTGAGCCCCTGCTTCTCCAGACGACTAATAATAGTGCCAGCCAAACCTCTCTGCATGGCATCAGGCTTAATGAGAACTAGAGATTTTTCCATTTTAAGCTCCTTCTAATAATCTACCCTTTCTTCAAATTTCTCTCGGAGATTTGAGAAGTCCCTCTAAATCATCCACGCTTACTTCTTCCAGAGTGTCGACTATAAGGTCAGCCGCCGTCAGGCTTGCCCCGGGGTGGGTATTGGTTACAGCCAGGCAACCCATTCCGGCTCTTTTAGCCGCAGTAACACCGGCAATTGCATCCTCAATCACAATGCAGTGCTTTGGCTCGACCCCTAGTTTTTCAGCAGCCAGCAGGAAAACCTGAGGGCTGGGTTTGCCTTCAGCTACGTCTTCATCACTGATAATGGCTTGGAAGTATTTACTTATACCTAAACCTTTGGTAAGCAACTGGATATTTTCCATCGGGGCTGATGATGCTAGCGCTATCTTAACGCCGTGTTCCTTGAGCGATGTTATCAATTTAATTACCCCGGGCAACGGTTTGAAGTTTTGCCTGATTCTGCGGCGAAAATTTGCCTCTTTTTCACTGCCAATGACCTTTATTTCATCTGCTGATGTTTCTTCACCTAAAATATTCCTGATTATAGTGTCATTCCTTTGACCGAAGCTACGCCTGAAATCGTCTTCGGTGAAATTCACTCCTCTTTTCTGGAATGCCTCTTGCCAGGCGATAAGGTGATAGGGGGCAGTATCAGCAATAACCCCGTCCATATCCCAGATAACAGCCTTAGTCTTTATTTTGGACATTGCGCTTGGGCTTTCCTCTGTAGTATTACTCTGTTTGGGGTTAAAGATAAACATTGTTGCTGTGCTTTCAGCAACAGGGGTACCGTCTGTAAGAGATACGTCTCCTCTAGTCTCAACCAGCTTTCTGGCCTTTTTGGTTATAGACGAGGTGATAATGAGGGGCTGGTCTATTAAGGCTGGCTGTCTCATTCTCACTTGCATTTTGGCAGTGAGGGTATGTATGCCCTCAAAGTATGAGGCATAACTCATAGCCTCATCAAGGAGACACTCAATGATACCGCCATGGACAATGCCTGACCAGCCTTGGTAAAGTTTATTTGGGGTAAACTCTGTCCGAGCTGTTTTGCCATCCCAGGTGAAATTTAATTTCAAGCCAATAGGATTATTCCGTCCACAGCCGAAGCACATGGTAATATCTTCATACGCATCGATTGATATTTGTGGCCAATTTGCCATTTTTTGACTCCATTCTTTAACGATGTTTGGCTTTAGTAATTGCTGGTCGCCTGAGGTACAGTGGCTGCAGGGTAGCCGGGTTGTCATGTTTACCTGCTTTCAGCCGCTGTTGCCCCAGCTCAGCTAAAAAACTGGCTCGCCTAAATAGGGCGGCAGAAGGTGGTATTATTACTTTTTGCTTGAGCTGCTCTTTTAGCTGGGTGGTAATGACTGGTATGAATTCCCCGCAGAATATGGTTTTTGTGGTTATCTGTGAGCATAGAGTATCAACTGTGGTTATGTGCTCAGGAATAAGCTGATGCCACTCATTGTGCTTCTTCTGGTATATAGCCGTGGCAATCTCCTCTCTACCGGCATTAAGTATTGGGCAGATAGGCAGACCAGTCTCAGCGTGCTGGTAGGCGGTCACCTCTAATGTGCTGACCCCAACTATCGGGATTCCCAGGCTAAAGGCTAGTCCCTTTGCCGTACTTATCCCTACTCGTAATCCATTGAAGCTTCCCGGTCCCCTGGCTACGACAATACAACTGGCAGATTGAAGATTTAACTTATTCTGGTTGAGCAAGTGGTTCAGTTGGGACAGCAGTTCCGTGCTGTGGTTTTGTCCACAGTGCCAGGTTAATTCAGCTAGCACCTGGCTGCCCTCAACCAGAGCAATGCTAGCCATATCGGTTGAAGTATCTATAGCCAATTGCATTAGTAGCCCTTTCTTTGAGCTAAGAAGAGTGTTTTAGTTGTCTCGCTACTTCTAGGTAGCGTTTGCCACTGGGTTTGAGTTGGAAACTACGCTCGGTATCGGACAGATAGCTTATTTGAATTAGTAGATGCTCTTTTGGCAGCACGCTTAACCCCTTTTCCGGCCATTCCACGACACAAACACCATTGCCATACAGGTAGTCATCCAGACCTAATTCTACAATTTCCTCTATATGGTCGAGACGATACAGGTCGATATGATATAGAGGCAGCCTGCCATAGAGCTCTCTAACTATGATAAATGAGGGGCTGGCGGCATATTCCTTGATGTCCAACCCCCAGGCAATACCCTGAGTGAGGCAGGTCTTCCCCGTTCCTAATTCGCCGACAAGGAGAAAAATGTCACCGGGCAGAGCCAGCTCACCGATATGGGCCCCAATTTTTTGGGTCTGCTCAGGGCTATGGCTAATTAACTCAAGGCGGTTCGTAGATTGGCTTAATTTCATCTTGCAGTAAAGTGCTCCCATCCTGTCTTGTCAAGACTAAATGGCTTTCCCTTGCTGTCAACCAGGGTTATCTCACCGGGCTTATCAGCTACAATTTCACCGATTACTGTTACCGGGCAAGAGACTGCTCTTCTTACCTTATCGATTGTCTTGGCACTCCCGGTAAATAGCAGTTCATAGTCCTCTCCTCCCGATAGCGCCAGTTCCAGAGATTTCTCATTGAAGTTAGCTTTGACTGCAGGCTCAATTGGCACGCGGTCAATTTCTATTCGGGCGCTAACCTGGCTCGCTTTACATATTTGTTTCAGGTCTGAAATCAGTCCGTCGCTAATATCTATAGCTGTTTTTACCCCTTGCTCTACGAGTAGCTTTCCTTCAGTTATTCGAGGATAGGGATGAAGGAAAGCCTTTTTTAGATAGGTGGTATCCTCAGGGTTAAATTGAAGCTGTTTAGTAAGCATCTCCAAGCCGGCGGCGGCAGTTCCCAAATAACCGGTAACAGCTATTTGCTCACCGGGTTTGGCTGATGAGCGGGTAAGTATATGTTTATCCTGACCAGTGCTACCGAGAATAGTAATAGTAATAGCCACCAGCGGCGCACTGTCAATATCGCCACCAATTATAGCAACTCCGGTTTGCCGTGCCAGTTCAATCATTCTTTTGTAAAGGGCAGTGACATCCTCTACTTCTGTATGGTTGGGTAAGGCTAACGATACCAGTGCATATCTGGGCAGGCCACCCATAGCGGCGATATCGCTCAGGTTGATTGCCATTGCTTTCCATCCCAGGTCTTCCCAGGAGGCTGTACCCAGGGAAAAGTGAACATCCTGGATGAAGGAATCAACGGTAGCCAGTTGTATTGAGGTATCACCATACCAGGCAGCAGCATCGTCACCAATGCCAGTTAAAAGCTGTTGCCAGGATGCTATCTGTTTGTCCTGTGAGCGATTGACCATTTCAGCCAAGAGGTCAATCAGTCCGAACTCTCCCAGCTCTGAAACCTTCATGGTTGAAATTATAGCACGCCTATATTTAGGTTGCATAGAAAAGGTAGAGTTGTTTCTAATCTGGGGTACTATAAAGGGGGCAGGCATCTAGTGGAGTGCCTACCCCCTTTACTCACGCTTTGATTGTATTTTGTTACTTCTTTTTACTTAGGGCTTCTCGTCGGGCAGATAGCTTAGTCAGCTTACGCTCAAGAGCATCCTCCATGTTTTGGGCAAACTCACAGGTTGCGCACTGGAAGAGGCGGGTACAAAGCCGGTAGGAAACGTCACCTTTGATGGCATAGCGACACATTCTTTGATTACCTGGTAATTCCTTGAATCTCTCCAATGCTGCATCAAGCTCTGGAGCTTCCCCACTAGCCATCCGCTCTTGCATGTTCTGGTCAAACTCACAGGTGAGGCAGTCATAATTATGAGTGCAAATGCGGTATGACACTAACCCCATCTTCATCCAGACACATTCCTTGGGTTTAACCTCTTCGGCGGCTGGAGCAGCTTCTCCTATTGCCTCAATCCCCGGCTTGGTTAGCTCCTCCTTTACTCTTCGGATCCAGACTCTGGTTTCAATGTTGCCTGGGGCAATCTCCAGAAGGGTTTCAAACTCCTCTAGAGCCTCCGTGTAGTTACCCGCTTGAAAGTAAGCCTTGCCCAGTTGGAGGTGGGTTTGGACTTCTTTTGGAGCTACGGCTACTAATTCTTCTGTAGTCGGTTCCACCTCGGTTTTCCCGTTAACAGTCCTCGTTTCCATTTTCTTAATCTCCTTTCTTCTGAACTGTCTGAGGTTAACTCTTTATTCCTTCTTTCAGATTACTATATAACCTGCCGTTTGCCATCTGACATCACACTTATTTTTGACTGCCGAGGTGACTTAATTAAAAGCTACTTCACTAAGTGTTTGTGGTTAGCTGAGCACGTTAGAATTAAGTCATCCTACTTATGCCATTACCGGATTACCTTCTGTTGAAGTGGTAGATAAGGTAAGCTATAATGGCAGTGGAGATAAGGCTATAGAGTACATGGACAAGATTAAGATTTTGCTGGCTGAGGACCATACCATTGTGCGGGAGGGTACTCGTGAATTTATACAGCGTGAACCGGATATGGAGGTCGTTGGTGAAGCCGGTGACGGAGAAGAGGCTATCAAACTGGCTACCGAGCTAAAGCCGGATGTGGTCATAATGGATATCCGTATGCCCAAGCTTAACGGTATAGAAGCTACTAAGCAAATAAAGGCTCTTTGCCCGTCTATAGCTGTGCTGGTACTTACCGCCTATGATTACGACCAGTACATTTTTGCCCTTTTGGAGGCGGGGGCGGCAGGCTACCTACTGAAAGGGGCGCGAGTACATGAGCTGATTGATGCCATTCGAGCAGTATATGCTGGTGAGTCAGTGCTTCATCCTGTAATCGCCCGCCGCGTCATAGACCGTATGATATCCTCAGCTCCCGGGTTCTCTGAGACGCAAGCAACTGAACTTCTCAGTGAACGCGAGAGTGAAGTGTTGAAGTTAGCTGCCAAGGGCGTAAGCAACAAGAATATTGCTAAGCAGCTCTTCCTTAGTCCCCGCACAGTTCAGGTCCACCTGGGAAGTATCTTTAATAAACTAGGAGTCGGTTCACGCACTGAGGCTATATTATATGGGTTGAGGCGAGGCTGGCTCACTCTAAAGGACCTACCCTGACCCTTTACCTTGTCTAAATACGTGGAGGTACTGTGCCTATGGCTCCACATATATCAAGTCGAGTGCCAAAGATTATATCTAACCCCCGTTTCTGGATTGTGCTGGCACTATTTGCCATTGTTATAGTCCTCCACTACCCGCAACAGATACTAAACACGGATTCACCATCTCTTTTCTCATTTATTGGTCTAACCAGACACGCCCTAGAGCGGGTTCTTTTCCTGCTGCCGGTGACCTACGCCGGCTTCGTCTTTGGGATGAGGGCAGGGCTGGCTAGCTTAGCCGTGGCACTAGTCGTTATGTTGCCTCGTATTTTTCTAATCTCTCTATACCTGCCTGATGCTTTGCTTGAGACCTGTTGTATTATTGTCATTGGTGGCGTGGTGAACTTGTTGCTTCAGGTGTATCGAAAGGAAAAGGAACGCTACCAACAAGCCCTATCAAAGGTAGAAATAGCTCAGCAGGAATTGAGAGAGTTACAAAATAATTATAAAGACTTATTCGAGGGTGCTTATGATGCTATTTGGGTTCACGATTTAAACGGTAAGATTCAAATAGCTAATAAGGCCACTGAAGGGCTCACTGGTTATTCTATCAAGGAGCTATGTAAGAAAAATGTAAAGTTATTTCTCAGTGGGGAAAGCCTTAATTTGGCCAGGCAAGTAAGGCGTAAGTTGCTCAAGCACCAGGACATAGAGCTTCCCTACGAACAGAGAATAATTAGGCGGGATGGCACGGAAGCAATATGTATGCTCACTACCGACCTGGTTATCGGTAATGGTAAGCCAAAGGCTTTTCACAATATCGCCAGGGATGTCACTGCCGAGAGGCGAATGCAGGAGAATCTACGCTACTACCTACAGCAAATCACCACAGCTCAAGAGGAGGAGCGCAGGCGCATCGCCTTGGAGCTTCACGATGATACAGCTCAGGATTTGGTAATTCTATTGCGTGAAATAGATAAGTTTATATCTGCTGCCCACTTTTCGCCACAGAAAATCAAACATCTTGAGAAATTGAGGCAACAAACTGACAGAATATTAGATGGGGTTCACCGTTTTAGCCAAGATTTGCGGCCATCTGTATTAGATGACCTAGGTCTTCTACCAGCGCTGGAATGGTTGACCTCTGATTTGACTAAGCACTTTGGGATAGCTATTGATATGGCAGTGCTGGGTTCTGTACGCCGCTTCCCTCCTGAGATAGAGTTAGTACTGTTCCGCATTGCCCAAGAAGCATTAAGGAATATATGGAAGCACTCCGAGGCATCAAAGGCTTGGGTTACACTGAAATTTGGCGATGATAAGACCGTTTTAACGGTTAAAGACAATGGCAAAGGCTTTGAGTTAACCGAAAGGATAGACGACTTAACTGCTGCTGGCAAGCTTGGCTTAGCCGGGATGCAGGAACGAGCGCAGCTCATTGGAGGCAAGCTAACTCTGAAATCAGAGCTGGGTAAGGGGACGACTGTAACTGCTGAGATTCCAACTAGGACAAGCTGACCCTAGTCATAGCTGGTAGAAGCTGTTAGTATTTTCAGATATAATATCAACAATATTTAATGGAGCGAATTTAGGTTAGCTGTAAATGAGTAAAGATTCTAAATTACCATACCATCGAATAGTAGCCAAGTTTGGCACCAGCTTGCTTACCGGTGGCAGCGACCACCTGAATCAGGATATAATGTCAGGTTTGGTCGCCCAGGTGGCACAACTTCACCAGCAGGGGCTGGAGCTGCTCATCGTTTCTTCTGGAGCGATAGCCTTGGGTAGGTACAAACTGGGATTAACCAAGAAACTTAGGGGTATCCCATTTAAGCAGGTATTGGCTTCAGTGGGGCAAAATCGCCTGATGCAGGCTTATGAGCAACTGTTTGGTCAGCATAATATTACTGTGGCTCAGGCTTTGCTTGCCAAGGCTGACCTTTCCGACCGTGCTGGCTATCTGAATGCCCGTAATACCCTTCTGGCGCTGCTGGAACTGCGGGTGCTCTGTATTGTCAATGAGAACGATGTGGTGGCTGTGGATGAGATTCAGGAGGCTAAGTTCGGTGATAATGATAACCTGTCGGCTATGGTAGCCAATCTGGTTGATGCCGACCTGTTGTTAATTCTTACCGATACTGCCGGGCTATATGCGGCTGACCCGCACCGTTACCCTGATGCCCGTTTTATTTCACAGGTGGACAACATAGATTCAGAGATTGAGCGGTTAGCGGCTGATAGCTCAAGCGGGCTTGGCACGGGTGGCATGATGACCAAAATAGAGGCAGCCAAGCTGGCTACTGCCTTAGGGGTAACAGTGGTCATTGCTGATGGCAGGGAGCCGAATATTATTTTACGGCTGGTAGCCGGTGAGGCTATAGGCACCCGTTTCTTGCCCACTAGCAGCAAGCTGGAGAGTCGCAAGCGCTGGATGCTCAGTGGTCTTTCAACAAGAGGGAAGCTGGTAGTAGATTCCGGGGCAGCCCTGGCGTTAAGGAAGCAGAGCCGAAGTCTGTTGGCGGCTGGCATCAAGCAGGTCGAAGGTGATTTCCAGCGTGGCGATATAGTTAATATCTATGACCCTGATGGAGCTCGCCTTGGCTGTGGCATAACCAACTATAGCTCTGGCGATATCGGCATTATTAAGGGGGCACACTCCGGGAAAATCGTCAATCTCCTCGGCTATGACTACGGCTCTGAGGTAGTGCACCGGAATAATTTAGTAGTGCTCTAGAAAGGAAGTTCTGAAGTTGGATAGAGGCAAGCTGTATAGCTATAGGGATAATAAGTTTATAGTCGATGTTAATTACAAGTTATATGATGAATCAGAATCAAGCTGGCGGGGGGAGCTTGTACCTATGGAATACAAGCCTATTAGTAATGGTGAGGGGTATGTCATTGAATTCCAGAATGGAACCAGAGGTAGGTGTTCTCTTAAAAAGAAGGTTAACCGGGCTGTGAGTGGAGTCCCGCCGCTTTATTACTATTATTTTGTAGTACTGAACCGCTAGAATAGTGCGCAGAAATAATCTGGCAGCGTTATAGGTTAGGGGGTTAAAGCTATGAAATCGGCTATGGAGGAACTGGAAGCAAAGGCGGGGGCAGCTAAAGCGGCGTCCCGGCGGATGGCTTACCTTTCGGCTGAGGTCAAGAATAAGGCTTTACATAATATTTCTGATGACCTGTTAGCTAAAAAAGATAAGATACTGGCGGCTAATCAGATTGATTACAAGGCGGCTGAGGCATCAGGTATGAGTGCGGCTATGCTTGACCGATTGCTGTTGAACACCAGTCGCCTTGAGGGCATGGCCCAGGATGTGCTGGCGGTGGCAGCCTTGCCTGACCCGGTTGGCGAAGTGTTTGATATGCGCACCCTGCCTAATGGCTTGCAGGTAGGTAGAAAGCGGGTCCCATTAGGCGTAATTGGAGCCATTTATGAGAGCCGACCCAATGTTACGATAGATATTTCTGTCCTTTGCCTGAAGTCGGGCAATGCTATTATCCTCAGGGGAGGCAGGGAGGCAATCCACTCCAATAGTACCTTAGCCGGGGTGGTTCAGGGTGCTGCTACAAGGGCAGGAGTGCCTGACGGAGCTGTGCAGTTCATTGAAAATACTGACCGAACTCTGGTCAATCATATGCTCAAGATGCGCGACTTTATTGACCTGGTTGTGCCCCGGGGTGGAGCCGGTCTGATAAAGCTGGTCACGGAAAACGCTACTATGCCCGTGGTTAGCGGTGGAATTGGTGTTTGTCATACCTATGTTGATAGCAGTGCCGATGTGGACAAGGCGGTGGCTATAGCTTTTAACGCCAAGGTGCAGCGACCTACGGTATGTAACGCACTAGATACCCTGCTGGTTCACACTGATGTTGCCCAGCGCTATTTGCCCCTGGTGGCGGCTGAGTGGGCAAAGGCTGGGGTCGAGATGCACTGTGATGAGCGTGCTTTAGCTATCCTTAAGCCGTATCCAGCTTTGAAGCTGGTGCCATCGGTAGATGAGGATTGGGGCAAGGAATTTTTGTCACTGGTAGCGGCAGTCAAGGTGGTGGACTCCCTGGATGAGGCACTGGAGCATATTGCACGCTATGGCTCAGGGCATTCCGAGGCTATTGTCACCGAGAAGTATCAGGCGGCAATGCGTTTTCTTAATGAGGTGGATGCCGCCTGCGTCTATGTAAATGCCAGCACCCGGTTCACCGATGGCG
>CAZFRL010000032.1:0-18705 GCA_964521325.1 uncultured Dehalococcoidales bacterium
GTGGGTTAGTAGCAGCATGAATGCTTTGGTGTCCACTATTGACATCCGACCCCACCCTGAACAACCCACCCAAGTAAGGAATGGTGCCACCAAAGCGCTTGTCCAAGCGCTCGGTAGCCTCTACTACAGTGGCACCAAAGCCAACACCAGCCCCATTTACAAAAAAGCGCTGGACTGACTTCCCCTTATTCCTGTATTCAACCACACCAACATCAATCAATAACCTTCGGGAGCTGGTCAAGAATGAACAAGCACTGGGATAATCTCGGGGAATACCCACCGAACGCACAAAATCACTGCCAGTGCCGGTGCTTACCACACCAAGCGCCGTGCTAGTTGAAGACGTTGAACCGAGTATGCCATTGGCTACCTCGTTTACCGTTCCATCACCACCCACAGCCACAATATACCGGTAGCCATCGCTGGCTGCCGCTCGAGCTAGCTCTATGGCATGGCCTACACCCTCAGTATATTGATAATCAAATGGTAAACCAACATACCTCAGCAGACGGCTAATGTGAGGCCACTTCCGTCGTGTTGAGGAAGCCCCGGCTACCGGGTTAACAATTACCTTGGCATGTAGTACTGACATCGCCTTTAATCTCTAATCTAGGTAGCTTATACTGGATGAAGGTCTCTCCTTTATGTCAAATTCTATGCCAGCTTCTTTAAACAGGTCCGTAAACGAATTATCATCATACTTGCCAAAGCTGACATATCGCTTTATCCTGGCATTCACCAGCATCTTGGCACACAATACACATGGCGTGTGGGTCGCATAGATAGTGCTCCCCTCAAGGCTGACACCGTGGAGGGTAGCCTGTATGATTACATTTTGCTCGGCATGAATGCCCCGGCATATTTCCTGCCTTGTCCCTGAGGGTATACCCATCTCATCTCGGAGACAACCAAGCTCAAGGCAGTCCTTAAGACCAGAAGGGGCACCATTGTAGCCGGTAGCCAGTATATGTTTATCTCTTACTGCCACTGCCCCAACATGATGCCGGCGGCAGGTTGAGCGTTCAGCCACCACCGAGGCTATCTTCAGAAAATATTCGTCAATATCTGGTCTGGCCAATCTTTTCATCCCAGTCTAGAGATAACCCGTTTAGTCTTCTTCCTCAGATTCTCCCGAGAGGATCCATTTATGATAGTAAAGTCAGCCATAGCGATAGGCCCACCCTTATTGATATTCTCTATCTCCGCCCTATCCCGACTGACAGCCTCTTCCAGTGTCAGGCATCGGTTTGACCTAGCGCTCAGCCGGGCGTACCTAGTTTTGGGTGACGCCCAAACGGCTACGACATAAAAGTTCTCTCCATAATGCATCTTCAGAAAGGTGTATTCCTCCCAGGAGTAAAGCCCGTCAATCACCACATCTGAATGTTCCAGTGTTGAATCAATCCTGGGTAGATTCAGCATGGCATAAGCTGCCATACCGTGCTCTTTTCTCAGCAGTTCTCTAATGTAGCGCTCGTTCTCCTCGCTCAGCTCCAAGCCCCTCCTGGCTATTTCTTCGTCGGTCACATCTCCAAACCTTATCCGAACAAAACCACTCTCCTCAAATAATCTGGCAACCTCCGATTTGCCAGCACCGGTCATTCCCACAATTGATACCACTTTCATTCTATGCAGTCCATTATAAGAGAATACCCAGCGAATAACAACCAATGAACCAATTAATAACCTGTGCTATAATTCCACAGGAAAATGGCTGAGACTATTAATCTATCCGGCAAAATGGAAAAACAGCTACCCGCCGAGCTAGTCAACTTTATACGGGTAGCCGGTGAGGTTGTTGCCAGTAAGGGGCAGAGCCTGCATCTTGTTGGCGGGGTGGTTCGCGACCTGCTTCTGGGGCAAGCCAACTTTGACCTTGACCTGGTGGTAGAAGGCAATGCCATAGAGCTGGCGCAGCAATTGGCAGGCATTAACCAGGCAAAAATCACCACCCATCCCCGTTTTAATACAGCCAAGCTGCAATGGAACAAATGGAGTGTTGACCTAGCCACCGCCCGCTCCGAAACCTACGCCAAGCCTGGAGCGCTGCCCACCGTGAAACCAGGCTCCTTAAGTAATGACCTTTTTCGTCGTGATTTCACAATCAATACTATGGCTCTTGAGCTCAACCCCAGCCGCTACGGCGATTTAATTGACCTGTATGGGGGCAATGATGACCTCAAACGCAAACTTATCCGTGTTTTACATGAAAAAAGTTTTACCGATGACGCCACCCGTATCTGGCGAGGTCTGCGTTATGAGCAGCGGCTAAACTTCCAACTAGAGCCGACTACCCTCCAGCTACTTAAACGAGATATACCCCTGTTAGATACCATTAGTGGCGACCGAATACGACACGAGCTGGAACTCCTATTCAGGGAGAAACACCCAGAGGAAGCTCTGCGCCGTGCCGATGAGCTAGGGGTGCTACCAAAACTGCACCCGTCACTAAAGGGTAATGGCTGGCTGGCGGAAAAGTTTGAGCAAGCCCGAAAGCTAAACGCACCAAACTCACCACCGATTGGGCTCTATCTGGCCCTTCTAGCTTATCACCTGAGCAATGAAGAGAATGAATGCCTAATTTCACGCCTTAGATTATCTAAACCACTAGCCCAAATACTTCGGGATACTATTAGCCTCAAAGGCAAACTTCAATCACTGGCTGAGCCTGAACTTGCTCCAAGCTCTATTTACTCCCTTCTTTACCAGTATTCCTCACTAGCCATTACGGCTAATTCACTAGCCAGCGATACTCCTGCGGTTCGCCAGCACATCCAGGTATTTCTCAGTAAACTCCGCTACATCAAATCAACACTTACCGGTGAGGACTTAAAAAGAATGAGTATAGCCCAGGGTCACCATATCAGAGAAATACTGCACCTTTTACATCAGGCTAGGCTGGATGGAAAAGTAACTACTAAACAGGGAGAGGAGAGTTTAGTTAATAGCTGGTTAGCCCGTAATGTAAAGTGAACTAAGAGCGGCTTAGATTGTTGCTTTCGCTACCAGATATTATAGTTCTTAGCATTGACAGTAAGATTGGGACAAACTACAATAAATTTGTTACTACTATTTTATTCATATTTTCAACTCTGTGTCCTTCACCTTGTATAACGGCAAGTAAAGGAGGTGAACTTAATGGGAGCAAAGGCTTTTGTTCTAATTGAAACCGATGTGGGCAAGACCAAGGAAGTGACTACTGCCCTTAAGCAGTTAGAAGGCGTGAAATCGGTTGACCTTGTGACCGGTCCTTATGACATTATCGCCATAATAGAAGCCAAAGAACTGAATGATATTGGCGACTTAATCACCGGTAAAATTCACCCCATCACTGGTATTTCCAGAACAGTGACCTGCCTGGCAATATAAACCATCTAGCCCCAGCCCATTTTTAGATTTGAATATACTAAGCCCAATGAGACTGTGGTGGACTACTTGTCTCAATGGGCATGATGAACAAGAGCACCTAGTAGGATGTGAAGGAATGGGTATTAAATTTTATCAAGAACCAAAACTTGAAAAGCCAGACCTAATTGTTGGCTGGCCAGGGATTGGAAACATTGGGATAATAGCCATCGATACATTGAGGGAAACGGTCAAAGCGGAAAGATTCGGTGAAATAGAACCCTGGGATTTCTTCTATCCCAAGAGGATTTTAATTAAGGATGGCGAATTGAAAGATATGGAATTCCCCAGTAATAAATTCTATTTCCAGAGAACCAACAAAAAGGATTTGATATTTTTTATTGGAGAAGAGCAACCCTCTGAATTAGGCGAAGCCTATGCCAGAGGCGAGAAAGCTTATCAGATGGCTAACCTTGTTTTAGATGTGGGGCTAAAGTTTGGCTGCCAGAGAGTTTACACCTCAGGGGCTGCTGTCTCCCTAATTCACCACACGACAAAGCCAAGAGTTTGGGCAGTGCCAAATAGGGAGGAGCTAATAGATGAGGTGAAAGGATATGAGAATACAATCTTAATGAGCGACATTGCCGGCAGAGGTGGGCAAGGTACTATCACAGGCTTAAACGGGCTTTTATTGGGAGTAGCTAAAAAGAGAGGGCTGGATGGCATTTGTTTAATGGGGGAGATACCAGTTTATCTTCAAGGATTTCCAATACCCTATCCCGAAGCTTCGAAATCGGTTGTTGAAGTTCTAGCTACAAAGCTGGGAGTTAAGATTGACCTAAGCAGTCTTGATGATTTATCTGAGCAAGTGGAAAGGCAAATCGAGAACTTGTATCAGAAAATTCCCTCAGAAGTGAAGGAGAGACTTGACCAATTAAAATATGCTACCTACACCAAACAAGCAGAGCCAGAGCCAATAACTGAGGAAGATAAGAAAAAAATTATGGCGGATATTGATAAATTCTTTAAGAAAAAAAGTGAGGAAAGTTGAGCGAAAATCCCCGCTTTAAAATCCATAAACCCCCGAATCTTCAAAATCCATCCTTACTTGTGGGCTGGAGTCAGGATATTGGTAAACTAGGGCCTAGGGTTATCGATTACCTGAATAAGAAATTAGGTGCCGAGGAATTTGGTGAAATTGAACCTGAGGGTTTCTCTTCTTTTGGGGGAGTCCAAATTGAAGATAACGTGATTCAATTTCCGGAAAGTAAATTCTATTCTTGCCAAAAGAACAACCTCCTGATTTTTAAAAGCAATCCGCCAAGGTATGAGCACTATAAATTCCTAAACTCGGTTCTTGACTTCGCCCAACACTACGATAAAGTTAATGAGCTTTATACCCTAGGCGGCATTGCCTCCCTAATGTCCCATACCGCACCCCGAAGAATACTAACCGTGGTCAATCAGCCAGAATCTAAAGAAATGCTGGCAAGACACGGGCTTGAAACGGGTATGGACTACGAATCACCTCATGGGCAAATGCCCAGTCTAAACGGTTTCCTCTTGTGGCTGGCTAAACGAAGAAATATTACCGGGGTAAACCTCTGGGCAGAAGTCCCCTTCTACCTTGCCGCTGTTGAAGACCTGAAAGCCATAAAGTATACGCTTGGGTTTCTGAATAAGCGATTCGAGTTAAACCTGGATTTTGGTGACCTTGATCTAAAAATTAGGCAACAAAATGAAAGGATAAAGCAACTCACTGAGCAAAATCTGGAAGTTAACAAGTATATAGAAATGCTGGAGAGAGGAATTATGCTCAGTGAAGATGAAAACGAAGAGCTAACTAAGGAAATGACAGAATTCCTTGAAGGAGGCTAAATCCTGCACCACGGGCTTCGTATCCGAATCAAAAGCTATACAATTCCTAGCGAAAGCACCTATTGTGACCCCGATATCTCACTAAGAGCTGATGAGTAGGTGGTAAAAGTCGCCGAATCGAAAAGCACCAATACCACTTCCCTGATAGAGGTAACCTTCTCCTGAAGAAACGAGCTAACTGCCCCGATAGCCACTTTGGCGGCTGCGTCAACCGGATAGCCGTAGGCACCAGTACTTATTGATGGAAATGCAATGCTACTGAGACGGCTTTCTGCCGCTAGTTTCAGGCTTTCCTGGTAGGCACTGGCTAGTAGCTCAGCCTCGTTCTGACCCCCACCATGCCAGACGGGTCCAACAGTATGAATGACATATCTCGCCTTAAGATTTCCCCCAGAGGTGATTACTGCCTTACCCGTAGGCAGACGGCCCTGTCTGTATACGATTTGCTTACACTCCTCTAAAATGCTGGTGCCCCCTGCCCTGTGGATTGCCCCATCCACGCCACCACCCCCCATAAGGCTAGGGTTAGCCGCATTGACGATAGCCTCAGTACCCTGCTGGGTAATATCACCCTTTATTATGGAGAGCTTTACCTGGTTTATCTCCGCCTCTACCAAGTTCTTTTCCACAACACATACCCCCATTCCGCCTACTTCACCCAAAGTTTGCCGGAGAAAATCCTCTACGAGGACTAAACCTAAATTGGCGGCAAGAGTTAAAAGTCCCCAGCACTATTGGGTAAAGAGCAAGACCAAGCCTACACACAATATAACGATACCAACTCCGAGTGCTATGTATAGTATTCGATGGCTCCGTCTATCTTTCTCTTTACCTGCCGGCATATCCTGTGGACTTTCTTTCGGTGGGATAGCCTCGGGAGGGAGTTCGCTGTGTTCAGCCCACTGCTGATAGAGTTTATCCTGCTTTTTTCTCTGACTAAATTTCACTCGACCATCCTTAACTTTACTGGCAGATAATCTGGTATATTTAATCTATTATAGAGTAATCTGGGCTTTTGCTCAACAAAAACTTAGGTAAACAACCAAAGGCTATTCTACCTTTTCCAGCTTGGCAAAGCTTAGCAGTAGCTTCTTCACCCCAGCCCCGTTAAAAACAACTGCCACCTCCTCATCATCCTTTACCGGCTGACAGCTCACCACCACCCCATCACCAAATTGAGCATGGTGAACATGGTCACCAGCCTTTAGCTCCGGAGTTTCTAAGCTGGGAGCCGGAGCCTTGTTCCAGGAATACATAGTCGCCGCTATCTGGGTCTCCTCCCCCTGCCACAAACCACCACCCGAAATCAGGTGCTGGGGTATATCGTTTAAGAAGCGCGATGGCCTATTTACCGCGCTGCTCCCCATCAGGCTTCGACGAAAGGCACGAACCAGATACACCTTTTGCTTGGCTCTGGTCACCCCTACATAACACAACCGCCGTTCCTCTTCAATCTGCGTCGGGTCATCAAACGATTTAAAATGAGGTAAGATGCCATCTTCCACACCCACAATGAACACCACCGGAAATTCCAGACCCTTTGCCTGATGCAATGTAATCAAGGTTACCGCATCCACGCTATCATCAAGTCCATCTACATCAGATACCAATATTACCCCTTCCAGAAAGGCAGCTAACCCGTCCGGAGGCTTCAAATCACGATATTGCTGAGCTACAGTGCGAAGCTCAAGGATATTGTCCCACCGCTCCTCGCCACCCACCCCACTTAATATGTATTCCTTATAGCCTGAGCTTTCCACAACCAAATCCAGCAAATCAACCAGGTTTAGCTCCCGACTACGCGCCATAAGTCCTTCCATTAAGCTTAAAAAGCCAGTCAGTGCTTTGGCAATACGAGAGCTAAAGGGTGGCTGATGTTCCTCACTATCTTTTGGCTCAGTCATAAGCTGTAATGCCTTATATTCAGAGACGCCGAGAGACTTTGCCCAATTGGATAGCTCACTCAGGCTACGCTGCCCAATACCCCGCCCCGGAACATTGATTATTCTGAGCAGGCTGACACTATCATAAGGGTTCTGGATAAGCCTGAGATAAGCAATAATATCCTTAATCTCTCGCCGCTCATAGAAGCGGGTGCCAGCCACCAGCTTATAGGATGTCCCATAGCGAACAAAAGCCTCCTCTAGAACTCTTGACTGGGCATTGGTGCGATACATTACCGCACAATCACCCAGACTAGCCTTCCCACCATCCACCAGGCGCTCGACCTCATTGACCACAAACTGGGCTTCCTCCTGCTCAGTATAGGTCTCAACTACCGTGATTTGCTCACCCGGCTCATTATTTGTCCACAAATCCTTAGGCTTGCGTTGCTGATTGGCTGAGATTATATGGGACGCTGTTTCCAGAATCATTTTAGTCGAGCGGTAATTCTGCTCCAGCAATACCACTTTAGCCTCGGGATAGTCCCTCTCAAAATTAAGAATATTACGCAGGTCGGCAAACCGCCACGAGTAGATTGACTGGTCAGGGTCACCAACCACGCATATATTGCGGTGCTTGCCCGCCAGCTGCTTCATTAGCTCATACTGAGTGAGGTTGGTATCCTGAAACTCATCCACCAGGAGATGCAGGTATCTCGACTGGTATCTGGACAAAATCTCGGGGCTACTTCTGAATAGCTGCACTGCCTTCATTAACAAATCGTCAAAATCCAGAGCGCTACTTTCAGTTAATAGCTGCTGATAGCGTTCATAGACTCGCCCGACCACCTCCTCAAAGTAGCTGCGACCATGCTGCATATAGTCTTGAGGGGTTAGCACACGGCTCTTGGCTGACGAAATAGCTGAAGCTATTGCCCGAGGGGCATATTGCTTGGGGTCAAGACCGATTTCCTGGACACTCCGCTTAATCAGGCTTATCTGGTCTTCATCATCATAGATTACAAATCTGGGGTCAATGCCTATCGCCTTGCCATCTCTACGCAATATACGAGCGCAAATGGCATGAAAGGTGCCCAGGGTTAAATCCTTTACCGAACCACTGACCAGCCGATTAAGCCTTTCCTCCATTTCCCTGGCAGCTTTATTGGTGAAGGTAACTGCCATAATGCGGCGCGGGTTAACTCCACAAACCTTGATAAGGTAAGCCACCCGATGGGCAATGACCCTGGTTTTGCCGCTGCCCGGACCGGCTAAAATCAGCACCGGTCCGCTAATCGCCTCTGCGGCTTCCTTTTGGGCTGGATTAAGCTCAGCCAGAATATCCATCAAGCTCATTATAACATTGGCGCGGGTGAGTTCCAAAGAAGAATAAAAAGGGCAGCCGAACCTCATCCGACTGCCCTCTGCTGACCCTCTTATCTATGGTCGGGGTGAGAGGACTTGAACCTCCGACCTCATGCTCCCAAAGCATGCGCGCTAACCACCTGCGCTACACCCCGCCTGGCTAAAGTATAGCAAGGCACCTAGTAACGGTCAAGCTTATGTACTCGTTCATATGATTAGTGACACATCACCCCCCTTGTCATTGCGAGCCGAAGGCGTGGCAATCCCATCCTAGAGATTGCTTCAGCACTTTGTGCCTCGCAATGACACAAAGGACTACCAGGGCATGTTCCCAATTTATAATCATGCCAACTTGCAGTAGAGGACACCCTATACTTTGAAGTGTCACCTATCTATCTGAACTAGCTCAGCTTAAACTTGACTGGCGCTTGCTACTAAGCTGCTTTGAGCAAAGCATTATAGGTTACCTGCAAAAGCAGGGCATCCTCTTCCAGATTAGGGCTTTCGCAGATTACTATTCCCTTGGCATCAAAATCTACCAGCGCTTTAATAAGTTCGGCATATTGAAAATCCGAATCTTTCAGGTTCAGGTGCCTTATTTCACCCCTCTTCTGGCTATAAGCAATGCCTGACACATGGATATGCATATTATCCAGGGCAGCTCTACCCAGGCGCTCTCTGACTTGTTGCAGAATTGAGGCAAACTCCGAGTAGGAATTGAATTTACCAGTCCGGGCATGCCAGTGACTAAAGTCTATACAAGGGGCTACCCCCTCTAGCTCAGCACTCAGGTTGAGTACCTCCTCTATTGTGCCGAACTGACTACCCTTACCCATGACCTCTGGTCTAATCCACACCTTATTGTTTTCCTGCTTTAGCTGGCTTAATATTTCTCCGAGGTATTTCTTTACCGTATTATAGGCTTCATCAGGCGGGTCACCGAGATAGAAGGCGGGATGAAAAACCACGCTTTCAGCCTGACACAATGCGCCAATACGAGCCGTTTGTAGTAGCCTTTCCTGGCTAGCCCTTATCTTTTCTAACTCATGGGCATTAAAATTTATAAAGTAAGGAGCATGAGCCGATAATTTTACTCCCGTCCTGGCGGCTGCTTCAGCAACCAACGCAGCCCCTTTCTCATTCATCCTCACTCCCTGGACAAACTCTATCTCCATGCAATCAAGATTTAGCTCGGCAATACGCTCAATTCCTGATACAGTAGACGGTGAAGTAGCACTGTGGGGAGCGCCGCCAGTCCCAAAAAGTAGCTGTGCCATTTTTTAGCCTCAATTTATAGTATAGCACAGTGGCAGGTGAAGCAAGCAGATAGTGTAAGGAACTTGGGGAATATTTATCTACCTCACCCCCTTAATCCCCCTCTCCTTCAAAGGAGAGGGGGAAGGATATTGAAAAGAGGGGCAAAGCCCCTCTTAGACACCCCTAGTAAACGGCTCGTATAGCATAGGCTTGCAGATAGTGGTAAAATCATGTATAGAGAAAGATGAAAAAGGAAAGCGGTTCAGGTTCTAAGGGTGTCCCCCCTCCTCCTAATGGCTTTGATGAAGAACAAAAGTCCGCTTGGGGATTTCTTCCATGGCGTTCAATCTTCCTAGCCCAACGTTCAAGCATTAAGAAGACTCTATTCTTCAATTGGGTAAAGGTCAATGTGCCTGCCATCAGCATTGCCACTATAGCAGCATTGTTGCTTCACTATGTTCCTTCTTATTATTTTCATTCAGTGAGTCCTTTTTCAATCACCAGTAATTCCCTTTCTACACTAGGAATTGCCATTCTGTATGCCAGTATTGCCATCCTAACTATTATGTTCGCCTTCTTAACATTCTGGTTTGGCAGTGCTAAGGATGCCATGAGAAAAATTCAAGATAGGACTAGAGATGAACTTCGGAACTTAGAAGTTATTAAACAAGACATTTCCCCGTTCCTTGCAGGACCAAAAGAAGGCGTCCCCACAGATATTAAGGAGAAGGTTGAAAACCTTGCTAAGAAAGCAGATACTTTCTACAAATCGTTATCAAGGTTTGTCGGAAGATTCTCTAGAGCCAGCGTGGGCACCTACTATGATGCTGTAGAATTAGCAGGTCTTCAACATTCAGTTACAGCCACTGGAGGCGAATGGTTTGTAGCCCATGCTAAGACCTTTGAAACACTAGATGAGCGCGCCTTTTGTAGAAAAACTTGGGAAAATGCCATGCATTCATCAGGTCAACTGCTTAGTCTAAATGATGGAGCTAACCACGCTCATAATCAAATGATGCAGATTATCAATTTTATGCCTACCTTAAGCTCAATCCTCTTTGTGTTTCTTGTTTCTCTAGTCATTGTATTTGTATCTAGCACAAGCAACTTGCAGCCTTTAGTCGGCTTAATTCTTGGCTTCATTCTGGTCATCTTACTGCCAATTCATGTAGTGAATATGGTTCGGTTTCTATGGAAGCAGCTGTTTTTAGAGTTTGTTACTCATGAAACAAATCGGCTAGTGGATACACAGCAGAGCCACACTATTGAGCAGCGACATCCTGTAGATGATAAAGAGGCCATCATGAAGGATTTGAAGGTTTTGATTGATGCCTATACTGAAAAAGAGCAGGATACCAATTTGAAATAACTGCCGAAATGGTTATGTGAAACCCGCGTGCGTGTAGCTAATGCAGTATTCCGATAGTGGGTATCTATACAAGATAAGCCAAAGGAAAATACTATCCCCTGAGATACTTGTCTATATCGGCGGCGGCTCGCTTGCCGGCGCCCATGGCACTGATTACAGTAGCAGCACCGGTAACTATATCACCACCAGCCCAGACTTTCGGCTTTACTGCCTTACCGGTAGTCTCATCAGCCACTACAGTGCCCCACTTAGTCGTCTCCAGACCTTCAGTGGTGGAGGCAATAAGGGGATTGGGTGTAGTGCCCAGAGCCACTATCACCACATCGGCATCAATGATAAACTCGCTTCCCGGCTTAGCAATAGGGCGACGCCGGCCGCTCTCGTCAGGCTCACCCAGTTCCATCTCATAGCACTCCATACTAGTCACCCAGTTCTGCTCATCGCCTATGAACCGCTTAGGGTTGGTCAATAGCTTAAACTGGATACCCTCCTCCTGGGCATTCTCCGCCTCCTCACGACGAGCCGGCATTTCTGCCTCTGAGCGCCGATAGACAATATAAACCTCCTCGGCACCAAGCCTGAGGGCACACCGAGCTGAATCCATAGCCACATTACCACCACCAATCACAGCTACCTTTTTACCAACCTTCACCGGGGTATCATATTCAGGAAACCGGTACGCCTTCATCAGATTGACCCGGGTCAAGAATTCGTTTGCTGAATAGATACCATTAAGGTTCTCACCGGGAATGTTCAAAAACATAGGCAATCCAGCACCAGTACCCAGAAAAACGGCGTCGTAACCATTATTTAGTAACTCGTCTATGGTCATCAATCTACCTACTACTGAATCTAATTCAAGCTCTACCCCTAAAGAAGTAACATAGTCGACCTCAGCCTGGACAATACCTTTAGGCAGCCTGAATTCAGGGATGCCGTACATTAATACCCCACCGGCTACGTGCAGAGCCTCAAAGAGAGTAACCTTATGCCCCAGCTTAGCCAAGTCAGCGGCGGCGGTTAAACCGGCTGGGCCCGAGCCGACCACAGCCACCCGTTTCCCAGTTGGTGCCGGCTGCGTTACCGACGGATTCTTAATGTTAGCCTGCTCCCAATCAGCTACATATCGCTCCAGACGACCGATAGCAATAGGTGCCCCCTTCTTAGCCACGGAGCAGGTAGCTTCACACTGCGTCTCTTGAGGACAGACCCGCCCGCAGATACCGGGCAGGCTATTCTTATCTTTAAGTATCCTCACTGCCTCAGGCATATCACCATCACGGAGAGCTTTGATAAAGTCGGGAATATCTACCTCTACCGGGCAGCCATCCATACAGGAATGCTTAGGACACTGAATACAGCGGCTCGCCTCAGCTTGAGCCTGCTCAGCACTGTAGCCCAAAGCAACCTCATTGAAGTTCTTGCCCCGTAACTTTGGGTCTTGTCTTGGCATTGGCTCTCGATTAAGATTCAGTTTCGCCATATATGCTTACCCCGAGCTTCTTTTTAAGAACTAATGTCCCCCCTGACACTGCCATTGCTCAAAAGAACGCTTCTCCTCATCAAGATAGATACGCTGACGGGCAAAGAGTAAATCCCAATCTACCTGATGTCCATCAAAATCAGGACCATCCACGCAAGTAAACTTGGTTACGCCACCAACATCAACCCGACAGCAGCCACACATACCGGTACCATCAACCATTATCGGATTCAGACTAACGATAGTTTTAACCCCAAAGGGCTCTGTGGTCTTGGCACAAAATTTCATCATGATGCTCGGACCGATAGCAATAACCCGGTCTACTTTCTCACTACCTTCAAGTAGCTCCTTTAGTGGCTCTGTTACCAATCCTTTACGAGCATAAGACCCATCATCAGTAGTAACTATTAGCTGGTCACTGACACTGCGTAAGTTCTCCTCCCAGAATATGAGGTCTTTATTCCTTGCTCCCATAATCGAAATAACCTTGTTCCCTTTCTCCCTCATCGCCCGAGCAATAGGCACTATAGTGGCAACGGCAAAGCCTCCGGCAACACAGACTACAGTGCCAAATTTTTCAATATGGGTCGGCAAACCCAACGGACCAACAAAATCAGCTATAGAGTCGCCAGCCTCCAACAAGGCAAGCCGATGAGTTGTTGTTCCCACTTCCATAAAGACGATAGTAACACTACCCTCCTTCTCGTCCCAGTCAGCAATCGTCAATGGAATACGCTCGCCCTTTTCATCAATCCTGATGACAACAAACTGTCCTGCTTTAGCCTTCTTAGCCACATCAGGCGCTGCTATCTTGAATAGATGAATATTGGATACCAGGTCCTGTTTTAATAATATTTTATACATCTATTTTTCAATCTTCACTGCGCAGACTTTTAACTCGGGTATTTTTGACACGGGGTCAAGGGCTGGGTTAGTGACCATATTTACCGGGGTTTCAGCAAAGTGGAAGTTCATACAGACCACCCCCACCGGTGAAACCTCAGTCAACTTGGCTTTAACCGCCACTTCCCCCCGTCGAGAGATGACCTTTACCATCTCACCATCAGCGATATTTAAAGCCGAAGCATCCTTGGGATTTATTTCCACCAGTCCTTCGCCAAGGAGCATATTTAGCCCCTTCACTTTCCGGGTCTGGGTGCCAGTGTGGTAGTGATACAGGCTACGCTCAGTGGTCAGGATAAGGGGGTACTCATCATCGGGAAGTTCCATAGGTGGCTTATACTCCAAGGGTATAAACCTGCCCTTGCCCCGGGTGAATAGATTGGTGTGGAGGATGGGTGTTCCTGGGTGCTCTTGAGTAGGACAGGGCCACTGCAAGCCACCATTCTCCAAACGCTCATAGGAAATACCTCCGTAGCTGGGGGTGAGACGAGTAATCTCATCCATAATCTGATAAGGATGAGTAAAATCAAAGCCTTTACCCCCCATCCGCTGAGCAAGCTGACAGATAATCCACCAGTCAGTCTTGGAGTCACCTATCGGCTCTATCGCCTTCCTCACCCGCTGCACCCGCCGCTCAGTATTGGTAAAAGTGCCATCTCTCTCGGCAAAACTTGCCGCTGGCAGAACAACATCGGCTACACGAGCCGTTTCAGACATAAAAATATCCTGAACCACCAAAAACTCCAGCCCCTCAAGCGCCTCTAGAGTATGCCGAGCACAGGGCTCACTCAATAAAGGATTCTCACCAACAATGATAAATATTGACTTAAGCCTCTCGTGGGCAGCCTGGAAAATCTCGGTGAGAGTCAGCCCGGGGGAGGGATTCAGGCTACATCCCCAGGCAGTTTCAAATTTCTCTCTGATAGCGGGGTTGTTGACCGGCTGATAACCGGGATAAACATTGGGCAGGGCACCCATGTCGCAGGCACCCTGCACATTGTTCTGGCCCCGCAGTGGATTAACCCCAGTCGATGGCTTACCAACGTTCCCGGTAAGCATCGCCAGGTTAGCCGTAGCCATTACATTATCAGTACCGTGGGAGTGCTGAGTGATACCCATAGCGTAGAGAAGAGTCGCCGGTTTATTAGTCGCATATAGCCGGGCTGCTTCAACCACCTTCTCACCTGGCACCCCCGTAATTCGCTCCACGAAATCCAGGTTAAAGCTGTTCAGTGATTCCTTGAAAGCGTCGAAGTTCTCACAACGCTCGTCTATAAAGGACGAATCAAGTAGCCCCTCGTCCACTATGACCTTCATCATGCCCATAAGTAGAGCCACATCGCTGCCGGGGCTATGCTGCAGCCACAAGTCAGCAAAATGGCAAAGCTCAATCTGACGGGGGTTAGCCACGATGAGCGTTGCCCCTTTATTCACTGCTTTCTTTATCTCCAGCGCAATTACCGGATGAGTGGCAGTGGTATTAGTACCGATAGCCAATATGCATCTGGCATCACCGATTTCATCGATGGAATTGGTCATTGCCCCGCTACCAAAGCTTCGACCTAGACCAGCTACGGTAGGGGCATGGCATAGTCGAGCACAATGGTCAATATTATTAGTACCCAGTACCACCCGGGCAAATTTCTGGATGACATAGTTCTCTTCATTGGTACACTTGGCTGAGGAGAGTACGGCTACATCATCCCCCGTATAACGACTAAATTTTTCAGCAATCAGGTCGAGAGCCTCATCCCAGGTTGCTTCCTCAAATTTTCCATTCCGCTTTATCAGGGGAGTGGTTAAGCGTTCAGGATGGTGAACAAATTCAATGATGCCAAAGCGGCCTTTGACGCAAGCTTGCCCCTGATTTACTGTATCTTCATACTTGGGAAGAACTTCAATTATTCTGTCCCCTTTAATGTGTAGCTCTAACTGACAGCCAACCCCACAATAAGGGCAGGTGGTAAGCACATGACGCTCAGCTAAGCCCTCCCATTTCCTGCCTCGCTCCACCAGTGCTCCGGTAGGGCAAGCATCAACACAAGCACCACAAAATTTACACCCCGAGTCCTGTAGAGACCGCTCAAAGGCAGTCCCAATTAAAGCCTGGCTGCCGCGATAGGTGAAGGCTATTGCCCCGGCTCCCCTTACCTCGTCGCAGACCCTGACACAACGCCCGCACAAAATACACAAATTGTAATCCCGGTCAAAAAACGGGCCATCTTTATGCACCGGCAGGTTTTTATAAGTATAGGGTAGAGTCATCTCCTTCATCCCTATATAGCTAGCCACCTCCTGTAACTCGCAACGCCCATTCGCATGACAGGTAAGACAGGAGTAGGGATGCTCAGATATAATAAGCTCTAAAATATCCCGCCTCAACTCCTGAATCTGCGGGGTGTTTGTTCTCACCACCATGCCATCGCTAGCCGGCGTAGTACACGAGGTGGGTAAGCCACGCATCTCATCAATCTCTACCACGCATAGTCGGCAGGCACCATAGGGGGTTAAGGCAGGATGATAGCAAAGGGTAGGGATATAGATGCCCGCACTCTTGGCTGCCTCAAGCACGGTCATCCCCTTGCTCGCTACAACTTGTTTCCCATCAATAGTTAAGGTAATCTCATCCATCCTCTCTACCCTTTATTTATAGAAGTCTCACCTGAAGCTCCTTTATTTCTCTTTGATGTAATCACCGGAATAGGTTCACTAGGAACTTCGATTTTATCCCTGGAAACCTTTACCACCGCACTAAATCGGGTTGGGCAAACATCAAGGCAAGTACCACATTTGCTGCACTTTTTCTGGTCAATAACATGCACCATTCTCTTGCCACCAGATATAGCCTCAGTCGGACAATCTCTGAGACATATACCACAACCCTCACATTTATCGGGAAGGATATAATAGGAAATTAGTTTCGTACAGGCCAGCGCCGGACAGCGTTTTTCATTCACATGAGCCTCATACTCATCACGAAAGTAACGAATAGTAGTCAAAACTGGATTAGGAGCTGTCTGGCCCAAGCCGCACAAAGAACCAGATTTAACTAGCTGGGCTAGCCTCTCAAGACGCTCAATATCCCCAGGCTTTCCTTTACCCTGGGTAATACGCTCCAGAATGTCAAGCATATGTCTGGTGCCGATACGGCAGGGAACACACTTGCCGCAGGACTCAGCCTGAACGAAAGAAAGAAAGAACCTAGCCAAATCAACCATACAGGTATCCTCATCAGCGACCACCATCCCTCCAGAACCCATTATGGAACCGGCCTGAGTTAAAGACTCATAATCTACCGGCAGGTCGAGCATGCTGGCTGGTAGGCAACCACCCGACGGACCCCCTGTTTGCACCGCCTTAAAATGCTTATCACCTATAATCCCACCACCAACCTTATAGATGATGTCACCCAATGAGATACCCATGGGCACCTCGATTAGCCCGGTCTGCACTATCTTGCCGGCGAGAGCAAAGGTCTTGGTTCCCCTGCTTCTCTCCGTGCCAAAGCCAGAATACCACTCAGCCCCTCTTTGCAATATAGCCGAGACATTACCCCAGGTCTCCACATTATTGATATTAGTTGGCTTACCCCATAAACCGGATATAGCTGGGAAAGGAGGACGAGACCGAGGCATGCCTCTCCTGCCTTCGATAGACATCATAAGGGCAGTTTCTTCTCCACAAACAAAAGCCCCGGCACCTTCCTTTATCTCCAGCCGAAAATTAAAACCAGAACCGAGTATGTTATCACCTAATAAGCCATATTCTGCCATCTGCTTTAAGGCAATCTTCAGCCGTTCTAGAGCCAGGGGATACTCTGCCCGGCAATAGATATAGCCCTGAGTTGCCCCAATGGCATAGGCACCGATAAGCACACCTTCTAATACCGTATGCGGGTCACTTTCTAATAACGACCTGTCCATAAAAGCACCCGGGTCACCCTCATCAGCATTGCAAATCAGGTATTTCTCCTCGCCTGGAGCTCGCCGACAAAACTCCCACTTTCGCCCAGTAGGGAAGCCAGCTCCACCCCTACCCCTTAATCCAGACTTCTTCACCTCTTCGATAACCTCTTCTGGGGTCATCCTCAATGCCTTAGCCAAACCACTATAACCGCTATTGGCAATGTATTGCTTTATATCTTCAGGGTCTATATACCCGCAATTGCGTAATGCTATACGCACCTGAGGCTTAAGCATGGCTAAATCAAAAAGCTTTGGAATACCATCAATACTATCTTCGCCTATGGTACCAAGAGCCAAGTCAGGACGAGGATTATTATTTATAATGTAATCCTCTATGAGCTGGGGGATAATTTCCGGGGTAATATTTCCATAACAAATACGAGGATTACCCGGCTTAACTATATCCACTAAAGGCTCAGCATAACATAGCCCAATACAGCCAACCTGAGTTACTTTAGCCTCAATATTTCGCTGAGATAACTCCCTATCAATAGCCTCCAAAATAGCCATAGCCCCGGCTGCCCGGCCACAGGTAGCAGTGCCGACAAAAATGTGAGGCTTATCGCTATGCCGCAAAGCCTCCCATTCCAACATCGCTTGCTTTTGAATTTCATCAAATGTCATGAGCCATCTCACTGCTATACAGATAATACAAATCTGGAAATCTTGACCAGCCCAATCAATATTCGGCTAATATTTTTCTTGCCTTGGCTACAGTCATTCGGCCATAGACTGTATTATCCACTACCATGACCGGGGCTAGGGCACACGAGCCAAAACAAGCGACCCTCTCCAAGCTAAATTTATAATCATCGGTGGTCCCTCCAGATTGAACGTTAAGCTCCCGCTCTACTGCTTCTAGGATGCGCGGACCACCCCTGACATGACAGGCAGTGCCCTGACAAACCTTTATCGTATGTTCACCCTGCCGTTCAAACCGAAACTGGGCATAAAAGCTAGCCACACCATAGACTTCACTTTCAGATAGGCGTAAAAAATGAGCTATCTCCGAGATTGCTTCTTCGGGAAGATAACCCAATGCTTCTTGTACCTTCTGTAAAACGGGGACTAAAGCCCCCCTCTGCCCACCATATGGAGCCAGAATCTGTGCTAATTGCTCATGCATATTCAACATCTAAAACAGAATTCAGCCGCAGAATTAAAGTTTATCACCAAATAGCAGCTAATTCAAGTCCTCGATACCGTGTTGCGTCAAAATAAACTGTTACCGAACAAGGTATGGTTGCGTCATAAATC
>CAZFRL010000033.1:0-18264 GCA_964521325.1 uncultured Dehalococcoidales bacterium
TATAGCTTTCTTAACCTCTTTGTCTAACTTCTGCTTAGCCATGGTTTATCCTCCTTTGATTGCTCCGGTTTCTTGAACTTTTAGGATATTCTACCACTAGATGCAAGCCCTCGCTATACAGGCAATTTATTAAACAGAAGTTTTAAGGGAATTTGCCCCTTTCCTTCAAGACTTTTTCATTTCATTGGCAAACTTTCTGGCATTCGCCAGCTCTTCATTGCTCGGGTGTCCCCGGTTAAGCAAAAGAAACGCTTTTCCTTTGCAGCAAAAGCTACCGCTTATGAGTGCCCCCGTCGGCTTGAGCAGTTCTTCGATTGCTCTTACTTCGTCGCCCACACCTCCTGCTGAAGTCCCAAATAGCGCTACCTTCCTCCCTTTAAAATCATTTCTTTTAATAAACTCCTGCAATCCTCCCCCAGGTTTGCCTGCGTAGCAGCCAGAACCCAGGAAAACAAAAGAGTCTTTGGTCAGTCCTTTTTTCGCTTTAACATTCTCTGCCTTCACGCCTAACTCGGCAGCAATTGCTTCAGCGACCTTTTTTGTGTTCCCAGTCATGGAATAATAAACAACTTCAAACATTTTTGCCACTTCCTTTAGCCCTTCTTAAACCCACCGTGTTCTTTTGCTGTGGCCAGACCCTTTGTCATTGCGAGCGAAGCGAAGCAATCTCCCCTTTAAAGATTGCTTCGTCGCTGCTCTCCTCGCAATGACGTGCACCATGACAAAGCCCGCTTGCATTTCAATCACTATTTTGCAGGAACCTCCTCAGGTCAACAAATAGCCATCTAAACCCACCGTGTTCTTTTGCTCCGGCTCTTGGCTGAGCTAAGGCTGGGTAAATGTTCTTCTACCAGGGATGACTCCACCAATTGCCAGAAAATTTCTCTATCGGCTCCGGTGACTACTGCCCGCTCGTGGGCTTCACTTAATGCCACTGGATATCCATTCCCACGCTGGCACTGGTCCAAAACCAGGGCATGAACCAGATTAAGCAGCCTCTCGTCTCTTGCCACCCATTGCGGAATCTCGACCCTGGCTATCTCGTCATCCGCCTTGAGGTAGAAAAAGTAGACCTGGTGCACCCCGTAATGCCTTCGAACAATAGATGACTGACTGATAAAGACGGCTGACCTTTCTCCCTGACTCAGTACATTTGAGAATAGCTCCCTGTCCCGAACACCGGCTATCATATCACATTCCCTTGTGTTACAGTCTTTACAGTGGCGGTCAGTGTCAAGAATCTCTTGAGGGCAGAGAGCCACTCGCAACGCATTAACCACATCACTGCTACGGGGAAAGCTGATATAGCTGGCAAGGGCAAGCCTCTTCCCGTTATTAATCTTTCTTATGTCATCAAGGTAGCTCAGGAAGCCTTTAACCAGCAGTGCCTCAGTGACAAATTCGGGGTAAGCCTCCAGCCCCCACAGGATAAGCGAACCGTCAAGCAAGGCTAAACTTGAACTCCCCGCTGGTAATTCTGCCGCCAGCCTGGCTAACTGATGACACTCGTCTACACCACGCTTGATACCTAAAAGCGCGCCCTCTATTGGCTGCTCACGACCTTTAACTCCGGTCGGGGCAATAACCAGGTCTTCATCTCCAGAATAGAGGCAGGGAAAACTATCAAGGGTAGCACTAGGGGCGTCACCGTAATGAAGAATGGCACAACCTATGTTTATCAGATAACACCTGGTTGACCTATGCCGGTCAACATCGATATGAGAGCCATCAGTAGCAATAACGGTGAATTCGATGGGGAGGAGTGGGGCTTCATAGTGCTGGTCAAGCCCATCGACTAAACCAGCCACTAGCCAAGTAGTCTTACTGGATACAATCTTCCTGGTTAAACCAGCCAGATTGGTAGCCTGGTGGTGGAGAGTATCCAAAGCACAGTTCAGACGCCTCTGTCTTTCCTCGCCACCAGCCTTAAGCCTAGCTACCATGCCTCCCACCTGGGAAGCAACTTTAGTCAAATCTAATGACACCCCTTCAACTCTCTCAATAAAGCTATCTCAGGATGCCCCTGACAATAACATCCACCGCCTCATCCTCATCTAGCCCTCTTGCCATTAAGGTCTCCACCTGCCGCCTATCTATACTGCCTATAGCCGCCTCATGGGTTACCTTTGCCTTTCCATTAGTTACCGAGACAATTGGTATCGCCTTAGCTAATGCCTCTTCCCCATTGACCAGCTCAATACAGTCAACATGTCCCCTGGCATGAGGAGCATTGCCATAGGTCTCTCCTTTGACCTCAGCGGTAGCCTTATCACTTAGCACCAGACGGCTTTTGGCCAGACCCCTGGCCCCTGCCCCGTTCAGATGGATTTTTTCCCATACTTTTATATCATCATGCCCTTTCCCATACACCTTCACTACGAGTTCAGCAACTCCCTTGTCTTGACAGAATACTTCGAAATCGTAGTCCAGTTTCCCGACAAGCCCCTGTTTTAGGGTAAATGCGCTCTGCCATACGCCACCCTCCCCTACCTTAATCCTCGCCTTTGGGATTACCTCAATACCACCAAACTCCCCATGATAATGGGTCTCCGTATAATCGAACCTAGCGTTATTCCCAATCTCTATATCCGCATCCATTTTATGAATTACTTTAATGGCATTGGGAAAGATGCAGTGAGCAATTACATTTACCTCGCTATTATCCTGAGCATTCACTTTTAAAATGATTTCCTGCAACCCCTCCTGAGGGAGAACACCAAAACAGAGGTGGACAGGGCGCTTTATCTTCACCCCTTCCTCCACCAAGAGATAGACGTTAACACCGGTTTCGGTCTCCTCTGTTTCTATTTTTATCCCCTCAGCCTCATCAGTACCCAGAACCTTGTTCTCATGAATAACCAGCCTGGCTATATCTTCACCTAGTAAGGCACTCTTATCACCACCAGCCTTCTCGTAGGCATCAACCATTTCCTGGTATTCTTTTTCAACGGAATAACTAATCATAACTTCTAACCCTCTTCCACCGGCTCATTGATATGGACACAAGCCCGGCAGTTATCCTTGAACCATAGGCTAGTTTCTGCTGGTTCACCAGTTCTAATTATCTTACCAGCGCATAACACAGACACCTTATGGGCTATATCCACCACCCTCTCATTATGGGTAATTAACAAAACAGATGAGCCTTGTTTATTCATCTCTATTATACCATTCATTATGAACGGCAACGATATAATATCTATGCCAGAGTCAGGCTCATCCAGTATAGCTAATTTGGGTTGCATGGCTAAGACAGAAGCCAGCTCTATCCTCTTTCTTTCGCCGCCACTCAAGGTGCCATCAATATCTCTATCCAGATACTGTGACGGTTCTAATCCGACCATCTGCAAATAACGCCTAACCGACTCAATTCCCGAATTTTTGCCACTAAGCCTGAGGTAATCCTCCACCTTCAACCCTTCAATCCTAGCTGGCTCTTGCCAAGCCAGACTTATCCCCTTCTTTGCCCGCTGAGAAACAGAAAGGTCAGCAATATCCTGACCTTCAAAAATCATCCTTCCCCCAGTGGGCTTATAGTTATTCACCCCCATTATGAGGTAGGCAATAGTGGTCTTACCCGTTCCGTTTTCACCCAAAATACCGTGTATCTCACCCTTACTAACGTGCACGGTTAAGTCATCAATTATTGATTTACCGTTTAACGCTAACTGGAGGTGTTCCACTTCCAGCATTATATTACCCCCAAACCATAACTTAATAAGTTGTGACCGTTTATCAAGGGAAGATTGAGCGCCGTGTGGTTGATAAACAATCTCTAAACTAATATGTGAGCCCCTGTCCAGACAAGTGACTCTATCTCCACAGTATAATTCATTAAAGTGACGAACTCAAGTAACTGTACTCGTTCATATGATTAGTTACACATCACCCCCCTTGTCATTGCGAGCCGAAGGCGTGGCAATCCCATCCTGGAGATTGCTTCAGCACTTTGTGCCTCGCAATGACACAAAGGACTACTAGGGCATGTTCCCAATTTATAATCATGCCAACTTGCAATAGAGGACACCTTATACTTTGAAGTGTCACCTAGCTATCTGAACTAGCTCAGTAACACCGTATCAATTTGGAGACACTGATAGAAATAGCATGCTAGAATACACAAGGTGGTTTTTATGCTCCCATTTTTACTCAGTGTAGTCGTAATTTCACTATCAGGGGTAATGATGCCTGGTCCTATGTTCGCCGTTACTGTAGCCAAAAGCTATAAATCCCAATTTGCCGGCATGCAGATAGCCTTGGGACATGCTATAGTAGAAATCCCCCTGATATTACTCATATACTTTGGTCTTGCCCGCTTCTTTCAGGAAGAACTGGCACAAATCATCCTGTATTTAGTTGGTGCCGCTGCACTATTCTGGATGGGTATTACCATGTTTAAAGCCAGGGCTAGGATGATAGAAACAAGCCAGGGTTTAGCCTATAACTCAGTTATTGCCGGAGTGGTTACCAGTGCCTTCAACCCGTTCTTCCTTCTGTGGTGGGTAACCATAGGCAGCATGCTTATCATGAAGTCACTAAGTTTCGGCATGCTGGGGTTTGCTTTGTTCGTTCCTGTTCACTGGCTATGCGACTTGGTCTGGTTTTCACTGGTTTCAATTCTGGTCTACCGAACCCAATCTTTCTGGGGAAGGAAGCTTCAGGAAAGGCTGCTTATTGCCTGCAGCCTGCTAATTATCGGATTTGGGGGTTGGTTCCTGACATCGGGTCTCCAGCTAGCGCTCTAGGCTTATGAAAGCAATAACCGCCCCTATCAGGTCAAGCACACTGTGGATTGCATCAGCCCTGATACCAATACTACCGGTAATAACACTGGCAACTATTTTAATGACCACCAGCAGGCTGACCGAAGCAACAGCAAGTTTAGCCGCACCAGTTTTAGTGGAAAACATTGACTATAACCTGTCCCTAGCTTTGACTACGGGAAGGAGCCAGCCACTTGACAAACCTACCCCACTCTCCCTTTTCCCAGACCACCAGCAACAGAGGGGCGATATAGAGGGAGCTATAAGTGCCAGCAATGATACCAATCAGTAAAACCACAGCGAAATTCTGAATTGATGCCCCGACAAACAAAAGCAGAGCCACAACCACGACTATTGTGGTTAGACTGGTATTCAAGGAACGGCTCAAGGTCTCAACCAAACTATTATTAACTACAACCTCAAAATTTGAGCTTATACCCCTTGCCAGATTCTCTCTTATTCTATCAAAAATGACGACAGTATTATTCACACTATAGCCAATAACAGCCAGGATGCCAGTAATAAACATTAAGTTGATTTCCCAGCCTAATATGCTACCGAGAATGGAGAAAATGCCTAATGCCACCAGCACATCGTGCACCAGGGCAACTATGGCGCAGATTCCATACCGGAAAGGCTTTGGCATCCGGCGGAATGCCCAGGTAATATAAAGGAGTATACCAACAGCAGCCACAGCTACGGCAATAGCCGCATTATTCGCTGTCTCTGTAGCTACCCAGGGTGACACAGAATAAAACTCCGTCTCTTGAACCTCACCAAATCTGTCAGTTAAGGCATGCTGTAACCCTGCTTTTTCATCTTCACTTAATTTGTGGGTGCGAATATAGAAATCCCCTTCTCTAGTACTCTGAATAATGACATCGGTATAACCTAAACTAACCAGTTCATCTCGTAACTCTTCCTGGGCTACCGGCTGTTCAAAGCTCACCCTCATCATAGAGCCACTACTGAACTCAACCCCCAATTTAAGACGACCAAATGATGCCAGAGAGATAATACCGATAACTATTACCACAGCTGAGATAAGAAAAAACCAGAACCTTTTGCCTGTAATATCAAACATTGTCTCTCCCTGAGTATACTCTAAATAGCGAAGTTTTCTGGGCTAAACGGCTGCCGACGAATAGACGCAGTAATGTCCGGGTAACCACAATAGCCGTAAACATGCTTACCGCCACGCCAAAAAACAGGGTCAGGGCAAAGCCCATTACCGGGGCACTGGCTACAATATTGCTACCTAACCAATAGAGAATACCGCAGATGATAAAGGTAGTTATATTGCTGTCCCTGATAGCCGCCCAAGCCCGATTAAAGCCGGCCTCAATGGCTGCCCCTAAGGTCCGTCCTGCCCTTAATTCCTCCTTCATTCGCTCAAAGATAAGCACATTAGCGTCCACTGCCATCCCTATAGATAAGACAAAACCACCTATCCCAGCCAGAGTAAGGGTCACCGGTACCAACTTAAATATTGCTAACACCACTGCTCCATAAAAAATCAAAGCCAGGCTGGCCAGAACCCCGGGTAAGCGATAGTAAATAATCATAAATAGCATAATCAAAATTATGCCGATCAGCCCCGCCTTAACACTCTTATCAATGAAGCCAGCCCCCAGTGTAGCTGATATCACCTCCTCATAAAGGGGCGGCTTCTCTAGAGGCATGGGCAAAGCACCAGATTCAAGCAGGTTAGCCAAGCGTTCAGTCTCAGCCATAGTGAAATTACCGGTAATGACCCCTTCACCATGATATGCTGACTCCAAAATCTGGGGGAATGAGAGGAGGACATTATCTAAGAAGATGCCCAAAGCCCGCTGCGGAGTGCCATATTGCCCTGAATTATACAAGCGCTTGGCAACCTGGTCGAAAATTACCCCCCCTTCCTCATTCCATTTAATACCAACCTGGAATTCGGCACCAGTGGGCTTGGTAGCAACCATAGGAGTAGCCTCGGCTAAGAAGTTACCAGTAAGCTGCGTACCTTCGTCACCTCTAGCTGGAATCCAGGATAGAAGTGCCGCCGAACCTGACACAAGTTGTGCCTTTATCTCCGCCTCTATTTGCTTCAGTTCCTCAACATCAATAGAGTTATCTGCCTCATCCCTATAGCTGAGATTACCCGCTTCATCCTTGACCAGAAAAACTACGGGATAATGCTTCCCATCCACTCCTTCACCGACAAATATGCGACTACCCTCCACACCGTCGTTGAAAAACTCAGGGTTGGAATTCTCCAGATAATCACCAAGATAAACCGGGTTGCCACCCTGATTCAGTTCTACCTCTCGAAACTCAAGGAAACCGGTCTGCTCCACCAGTTTCTTTGCCTCTTCAATATCGGTAAATCCAGGAAGCTGCACCAATACACGGTCACCCTCCTGGCTCTGAATGATAGGCTCGGTGACGCCATATTTATCAATACGGGTTCGGATGGTCTCGAGCGTCCTATCCATAGCCCTCGCCTTATCCTCTCCAGTAGCACCCTCAGGGAACTGAGCCTGATAAACTAAATGGCTACCACCAACAAGGTCAAGCCCCAGCCTCATGTCCTTCCCGCCCAGTATTCCTTTCTCAACAGGAAAGACTACACACAAAGCAATGGCAAAGATTATCACTACTATTATAAAAACCAGTGTATTTCTTCGAAGCATATCTATTATCGCTCTGCCTTAGTTAATAAGTGTTGGCGAATATAAGATAGAGCCTCCTCTCTAGTAGCCAGCTCCCCGGCGGCTTGCGCCTCACGCACTGCCTCCAGGAATTCCCCAATTTTAGGTCCGGGACTCATACCAAAGTTACTAATTAAATCATGCCCATCAATTAGCTTAGATGGAATAACCAAAGTTTCCTCTTGAAAACGCTGAGCCAACACGTACTCCACAATTTGAGCATGCTCCTGCCATCGAGCTAGATTTAGGTGTGGTCCTCTAGTGGCTAAATGGTCAGCCAGGCTCAAAAATAGTATGTCAATGCCAGCCTCTCCGGTATCACGAAAGTAACGGTAAATAGCCCGATGGGAAGGGAGTCCGTTATTACTCATCTGCCCCGGTCTGAGGTGATGCCTCACCATAATTTCCACCAACTTTATTTCCTTGGCGCTAAACCTCAACCTTTCCAAGATATTAGCTGCTATAGCTGCCCCCTCCCTGGCATGCCCTAAGAAACGCACCCGACCACCTTCGTCAACGGCTCTAGTTTGGGGCTTGGCAGTATCATGGAGCAGTGCCGCCAGTTTGAGTAATAACCTTCTGGTGCTACCACAGCTAACCTCCTGGTCAAAGTGTTGAGCCAGCACTACCGACCACGGTGTGACCGCCAAAACTTCCTTATCAGCATACTCCCAGGCTCCCTGCCTGAGTAAAAAATCAACGGCAACCACTGTCTGTATTGAATGGTCAAAAACATTCCAGAAGTGTTCCTTAGGCTGCTTGATACCCTTTGCCTGATTAAGCTCGGGAATTGTAGCCGTGACCAAACCCAACTCATCAAGGTAGGGTAATAATTGCCCGGCTCGAGGAATAGCCAGAAGTCGAAGCAGCTCCTCTCGTACCCGCTCACCAGCCACATTAGCCACGAGGTGACAGTAACGCCGAATTAGCGCCTCGGTCTCCGGGTCGATACTAAAGCCAAGCTCTGCGGCTAAACGTACTGCCCGTAATAGGCGAGCCGCATCCAATTCAAAAGCCGTATTACTAACAGTCCGAATAACACCCTGGTCAAGGTCACTCCAGCCACCAAAGGGGTCTATGAGCTGAACATCTATTTGCTCTCTGCCCGAACTAAAAAGTAAATGAGGTTGACCAACAATCTTTGCCAGGTCAACCGCCATTGCGTCTACTGTGAAATCACGCCGTGCCAAGTCCGGCTCAATGTCGCCCTTAAGTGTAGACAGGTCAAGCTCCCATCGTCCTCTAGTCGATTCTGTTCCCTCACTGGTTAAAACTACCCTGCCTACCCTATTTACCTCATCCAGTGGAACATACTTTCCGCCAACAGCAGCAGCTAACTTGGGCGCAATCTCCAGTGCATCTGCTGCCACAGCAATATCAATATCAGCCGTATTTCTTCCCAGTAGTAAATCACGGACAAACCCACCAACAAGATATGACTTAACACCCTGCTCAGTGAGAAAATTGTTTACCTGGGTCAATAGTAATCGGGCTCCGGGCTCAATAAATAACCTCATCTAACGTTAAACTATACTCTTAACGCACTAATTTATCAAGAGGGCACTTAACTGGGATTGTGTATTAATCTGATACAATAAGGTCATTTATTAGGCGAAGAACGATGGGCTTGAAAAATAGGACAAACCCCCCCCCATCTTTGCCTACGGTGAACACTGCTCCAACTCGCTGTCAGCGGTTTCCCTTAGCCATGCTCTTGGCCATGCTCTTGGCAATGCCCTTTAAAAGGGTGAGGATTCCAATAACACTGTGCTGTATTTCAACAGGTTCCTGAGCCAGCATCTTAGCCACATAGGGAGCTAATCGCCCACCACTATAGTTTATACCACTCTCAGCTATCCTTGGCGGCTGGGGGGATAGGTAACCAGCTAAAGTAAATAGCTCATCCTCCTCAAAGCCTAAAGGCCCGGCTACTTTACGTAGAATCGACGCTGAGGGGAAACGCTCGCCTCTCTCTATGCGACCCAGGTGTGACGAAGATACACCAGATGAAGCAGCTAGCTCCTGTAAGGTCAGTGCCATGACAACTCGTTGCTGCCTAACTATTTCGCCTAAATTATTAGCACTACTGTCCCGCATAATTATATTATAATTCGCCAAATGGCAAATGTCAATAGGCATTTAGTCCCTTTTTGAAATAGATTAGTTGATTAATACTTGACAATTGGCAAATTTAGGGTTATAATATAGCCACTTGGCACATTAAGAGGACAGTTATGATACTGAGGACGAGAATCTTTGAGTTGCGTAACGGGAGGTATGATAACTTATCCGAGTTAGCCCAGGTTATGGGAATATCGGTGAGTCAGATTTACCGAGTGCGTCAGGGTAAGCGTAGCATCAATCAAAAATTCCTTGTCGGAGCAATAAAAGCCTTTCCCCAATACAGAATTGGCGACCTCTTCTACTTTGCTCCTGATTTGCCAACTGGCACTAAATACCTCCAAAATAGCCAGTTAGCGAAACGGGCATAAATAACACCCGGCACTCAGCAAGCATGGGAAAAACTCACCTTATTTACAAACGGGTGTGGCCAAGCACTTCGAAGAGCCAAAAGGGGATATAGGAAAAGCAAATATGGTTTTGAGTTACCCAGTTGGAGGTTTGGTTAATCTACCTTAAAGCTGAGTTTCCGCAGGCTCAATCTTGCGTAGCTTATCCATGCTCTCCAGATAATCAATATAAAGCACGCCATTTAGGTGGTCTATTTCATGCTCCAGGGCTTGAGCCAGAAGCTCGTCCGCCTTAATTCGTATCTCCTTCCCCTTCGGGTCAAGCCCCTTAACTTTAACTGATGTGGCGCGCTTAATCTGCCCAATATAACCAGGGACGCTGAGACAGCCTTCGGCAACCAAACGCTCCCCGGTTCTTCGCACTAGTTGGGGGTTAATTAAGACTATCTCTTCCTCTTCGGGCATGCCAATAACAATTACTCGCAGGGAAATGCCCACCTGTGGCGCAGCCAAACCTACCCCTGATACAGCATGCATCGTTTCAATCATATCGCCTATCAGCTTATGAATCGAGCCATCAATAGTTCTGACTCGTTTTGCTTTCTGCTTCAGTACAGGGTGAGGAAATTGATAAACAGGGAGAACCGCCATCTTATCACCAATAGAATTATAGCTAATATGGGGTTAAATTGCAAACTTCACGCCAGACCAACCGGGTCAATATCTACCGTCCAGCCCGGGGGGATAGGTATCTGTGATAGAAAGGCAGAAAGCTCAAAGCCACGAAGTATGAGCTGCCACCGAAATCTGCCCCGCAGCCGATGAATAAACGCCGGGGCTGGACCAATCAGACTGAGGTCAGCTATTCCCTTTGAGTCTCTTTCCGTAATAAGGAGACGCCTCATCCTTTCTGCCTCTCTCTGGCAAAGAACATCGTTAGTATGGCTATAAACAAGGCTGGCTAGTCGGGCGAAAGGAGGATTATGAAGCTGGCGTCGATAGGCTATTTCCTTATCATAGAAAAGAGCATAATCCTGTTTAGTTGCTGCCTGAATGGCATAGTGCTCGGGGGAATAGGTCTGAATGATAACCCTTCCCCCTAAAACGCCGCGCCCTGCCCTCCCCGCCACCTGACTCAACAACTGAAAGGTTCTTTCTCCCGCCCGGAAGTCAGGTAGATTCAAACCGGTATCAGCGTTGATAACCCCCACCAGGGTAACCAGAGGTAAATCCAGTCCCTTGGCAATCATCTGTGTGCCAATAAGAATGTCAGCCTCCTGGGCACGGAACTTGGCTAATATCTCCTGGTGAGAATACTTCCCTTTGGTAACATCACTATCCCAACGTAGCAGCTTGGCTTGAGAGAAGGTGGAGCTAGCTTCTTGCTCTAATTTCTGGGTACCAACGCCCAGAAACTTTATCCGGCGACTCAAGCACCGAGGGCAAACCTGGGGAACTGCCATTCTGTGGTTACACTGATGGCAGACTAACATATCCCCGGTAAAATGATAACTAAGGGGAACATTACAGCGCTTGCAACGGAGGACAAAGCCACAACTCCGACATTGAATAAAGGTAGCTGCTCCCCTTCGATTAAGAAACAGGATTACCTGCTCCCTGTTTGCCACAGCCTTAGCTGTAGCCTGTGACAAAGAGCGACTAAAAATGCTCCTATTCCCTGCCTTAAGCTCTTGCCTTAAATCTACTACTTCAACCTGAGGCAGGGCTGAGCCTTCACCTGGGGTAACCCGCTCAAGAAGCTGAAGCAAGCGATAATTACCCTGTTGAGCCTGATAAAAAGTCTCTACATCGGGAGTGGCACTGCCTAGAATAACTACCGCCCCGGTTAGCTCAGCCAGCTTCATGGCTACATCACGAGCGTGGTAGCGTGGTGAATTATCCTGCTTATAGGTCCATTCATGCTCCTCATCAAGAACAATAAGACCCAAATCAGGTTGGGGGGCAAAAATAGCACTCCTGGAACCGATAACAACATCAAATTCCCCGCTTCTTATTCGCTGCCACTCATCGAATTGTTCACCCAGCGAGAGCTTACTATGGAGGACAGCCACCTTCCCAGGGAAGCGTGAGGCAAACCGCTCTATAGTCTGAGGGGTAAGGGCAATTTCTGGAACCAAAACAATACCTCGCTTACCCAGTCTCACTGCTTCAGCCAAGGCTTGGAGGTAGATTTCTGTCTTGCCGCTCCCGGTAACCCCGTGGAGCAGGAAAATAGCTGGTGAAGCAGAATCCTTTGCCACCTGAAGCAGGCTGGACTTGATAGACTCGAAGGCTGATTTCTGGGCAGCGGTCAGGGTTAGTGGACCTGACACAGTAACATCCAGACCGGAAATTGGTTCGCGTTTTACTTCAATCTGTCGCAGCTCGACCAAGCCCTTACCAACCAAGGCATCAGCTACCGCTTTATCACAGTTAACCCTCTGCTTAGCTTCAGCCACGGGTACCGGTTGGGACTGCTGAGCCAGGAATTCGAGGAGAGCCGCCTGCCGGATAGCCCCCTTTTTACGCAGTCCGGTTGCCTCCCGCTGCGCTTCACCAGCCTCCACCGCTAGATAGAGGTAAGGCACCTTCTTCGGTTTCACCTTAACCCTCTCCAGCTCGTAGCTCCTAACTACCAGACCTTGTCCTACCAGTTGTGAGACGATGGTCTGTGCCCTTTTCTTGCCTAGTGCCTTCTCCAGTTCTTTGAAGCTAACCTTGCCTTGCCTCTGAACTAACTCAAGAACATCCCTCTGTCTCTGGCTAAGAGAAGACACGTCTCGCTCGGGCAACAAGGTCGGGGAGCAACAGATAAAGGTGAGTGTCTTCCGCTCAAAGCCCGGTGGTAGCATTAAGGCTACAGCATCAAACAGGGGCGATAGATAATACTCGCTTATCCAGCGAGCCAACAACACCTGTAAAGGGGATAGTAGAGGACGAGGCTCAATAATGCCAGCTATTTCTCTGGTTTCTTCTACCGAGGGATAACGGCTTAGCTCTAAAACAATGCCCTGGAGGAGTTTATCGCCAAAGGGAACCCACACCGCCTGCCCAACGTCAATACTTAAACCAAGAGGTATAGTATAGCTGAACGCACGGCGCTGGGCTACTGGCGAATTAACACTAACCTCAGCATACCTCATCCAACACTCCAGTGAGGCAGCTCTATCCTAATCTTCCTTCTGCTTCTTTTCCTTGTCTACCCGCTTCTCCTTAAGGCGAGACGCCTTGCTGCTGAGCCCACGCAGGTAATAGAGCTTAGCTCGCCGCACCTTTCCATGCCGCACCACCTCTACCCTCTCCACCAGTGGTGAGTATAGGGGAAAGGTACGCTCTACGCCCACGCCATAGGCAACCCGCCGCACGGTAAAGTTAGCACCAACCCCACCATGACGCACCTTAATTATTACCCCTCGAAAGAGCTGAGTGCGCTCCCTTTCTCCTTCCACAACCTTGGCACTGACCTTTACGGTGTCACCAGGGGCAAGAACCGGAATATTAGGATTTGGTTTGACCTCAGTTAATGATGCAATACTCATCTTCTAAAACTCTCTAGGTAAATTAGATTTTTTAAGTGTGTCTACTAATTGCCTTTCCTCAACACACAGGTTAGCTTTGTCTAATAGCTCGGGACGGCGCTCTAGGGTACGCCGGATAGCCTGCTCACGGCACCACTTAGTGATTTGAGCATGGTTTCCCGAGAGTAAAACCTCGGGCACTGACCATTCTCTATATACCGCAGGACGGGTGTACTGGGGATACTCCAGTAACCCAGCGACATGGGAATCGTTCAGCAGTGAAGCCTCTGAGCCAAGGACCCCGGGCACCAGCCTGACCACAGCGTCTATTACCACCATCGCCGCTAGTTCACCGCCACTAAGCACATAATCGCCAATACTAACCTCATCAGTAACCAGGTGCTTACGGACTCGCTCATCAACCCCCTCATAGCGACCACAGATAAGAATTAGATGGCTATATCTTGATAGTTCATAAGCCACCTCCTGGGAAAAGAGACGACCCTGTGGAGTGAGCAGGATAATCGGCAATACACCCCCTTGATTAGACGATATATTTGATTTTATTGACTCCACCGCCTCAAAAATAGGTTCGGGCTTGAGTACCATACCAGCACCCCCGCCGTAAGGATAGTCATCAACGATGTGATGTTTATCGTGAGTATAATCTCTAATATTATGAAGGCTAATACTAACCAGCTTCTGGTCAATAGCCCGCTTAAAAATACCGGTGCTAAACAAACCCTGGAACATCTGGGGAAATAGGGTCAAAATGTCAATATCCACTTGGTCTCACCCCACATCCGTAGCCGCGTGCTCGGTTACCTCTCCTTTAATAATTTCAACAGCATGAGGAAGGACAGGCAGTATTACTTCAAGGCACTCTCGAACCGCCTTAGGGCTACCCGGCAGGTTGATAATGAGGCACTCTCTTCTAATCCCAGCCACAGCTCGACTCAGTATAGCCATTGGCGTCGTATTAAAAGTCACCATTCTCATCGCCTCGGTGAAGCCAGGCACAACCTTATCCACGATAGAAAGGGTAGCCTCAGGGGTAACATCACGCTGACTTAATCCGGTGCCACCCGTAGTTAGAATAATATCCACACTACCCTCATCTGCCCACTCAGCAAGCTTGCTGGCAACTATATCCACCTCATCAGGAACAACCTCATACTTAACGACACGACTATCTAATAGCGACAGGCTGTCTCTAATTACCTTGCCACTCTTATCGTAACGCTGCCCCTGCCATCCCTTATCACTAATAGTAAGTAGGCCCAAATTAAGCATAATAACAATTGCCTTAATCCGTACTATTTTTAGAGCGAATCCATTTTACCACATATAAGTCACATAGCCAAATCTTGGAATTTGACAAATTTAACCAAGAAAAAGTGTAGCCCCAAGCCAATAATGCTTATAGGCTGGGTGAGCCACCTGTGGGATAATTAATTCAATACCTTATATTGAAGCCTGAGTAACTTCCGCCATATTCCGACCACTTGGTTACTACTCTCTCCACTTTAGCCGCCGGCGGCCCGAGCCTAAGGTAGCCAATTAGCTCTTCTAACTGTTTTCTTTCCCCTTCAGCGTTTACCTCCACTGCCTCCCCACCTGGCAGGTTGCGCACATAGCCGACTAAGCCCAGCTCTTTAGCCCGTCTGGATACGAAGGCACGGAAGAAGACCCCTTGAACATAACCATACACTATTGCCTGAACCGAGGCTAACTCTGCCATTATTTTACCTTAGAATGAGTTTTACTGGGAGGGGAAACTGATTTCTATCCAATCTGTGTAAACCTTGCTGGTGAGCCAGTTCAATAGCTTCATAGAACTCCTGTCTATTCACAGAGCGCGCCAATTGCGGTATATCAAAGGCTTTGTAGCAGGGGTGATACTGAGCCATAATATTCAGGTAGGTATTGGTGGAGACCTCCTGGGCAAGAAAACGTACCACCTCCTGAGTTCCAGCCAGCCTATCAGGCAAAACCAGGTGGCGCACCAGAAGACCACGCTGAGCTACACCCTGTTCATCCATCTGGAGGTCACCCACCTGACGGTGCATTTCCCTGATGGCTGCCTTATTTACTGATGGGTAATCTTTTATCCCAGATAATTGCTCAGCAGTTTTTTCATCGGAATACTTCATATCAGGCATATAGATATCAATAACCCCATCGAGTAGCTCCAGGGTTTCCACAGAATCATAGCCGCCAGAGTTATATACCAGGGGCAGGTGGAGACCCATGGTTGCTGCTAGCTCCAAAGCATCTAGGATATAGGGCACGACATGGGTTGGGCTTACCAGATTTATATTGTGGCAGCCCCTTTCTTGGAGGGAGAGCATCATCCTGGCCAGTTCTTCCCTGTCTACTCCTCTCCCCTCACCCGACTGACTTATAGTATAGTTCTGGCAGAAGACGCATCGCAGATTACAGTAGGTGAAAAAGATAGTCCCTGAGCCATGCTTGCCGACTAAAGGTGCCTCTTCACCAAAATGGGGACCGTAGCTGGAAACTAAGACCTGGTTTGTGATGTGGCACTTCCCGCTTTCACCAGCCAGGCGATTAACACCACAGTGACGAGGGCATATGCGGCATTCTTCCAGTATTGATTTAGCTTTTTCAGCCCGAGCTCTTAACTCTCCGCTGCTATGAAGTTTGTGATAAGCTGCTATCTGTCTTACTCCTCCTCCACACTTTGTTTCTTCTTTCCCTTCTTAACCACTTCCACAGTCATTGGCGGTGGTAGGATGGTATCCACCGATACCATCTTGGCAGCCTTTTTAGGTTTCTTCGGTTCTCTCCTTCGGTAATCTCGCCTTCCCATAGCAGCACCTCTACTTAAATATCATAATACACAGAGTTAATTGAAGTCTAGCAAAGAGGGGCTATTGTGTAAAGTTTGTTGAGAGTCGTTGTAATGCGGAGAGGGCAGCTTCAGTTTCTGCCAATTTTTTACTTTTGCCTGACCCCCTGCCCAGCACAGTATCACCCACCCTTACCTCAACGGTAAACCTCTTGTCGTGGTCTGGTCCCACTGCTTCTACCACTTGATAAGTAGGTGTTGACTGCTGCCTAGCCTGGACAAGCTCTTGTAGTTGTGATTTATAATCAACTTCTAACCCCTGGTTAACCGCCCTCTGTAGCTCTTTATTGAATAACCTCAGGATGAAGTCCCTAGTTGCAGCTGAGCCTTGGTCAAGGAAAATAGCGGCAATCACTGCCTCTAAGGCTCCAGCTAAGTTCACTGACTTACCTCGTCCACCACTTGCCTTTTCGCCTTTTCCTAAGTAGAGGTAATCGCCAAGCCTAATGTCTCTTGCCACACGAGCCAGGGTATCTCGACAGACCAGAGCCGCCCGAAGCTTGGTCATCTCTCCCTCAGTGAATTGGGGGAAGTCCTGGTATAGCTTTTCAGCAACGATAACGCCTAAAACAGCATCACCCAAAAACTCAAGCCTTTCATTGGAGGTTGGGGCAAGGCCCGGATTCTCGTTAATATAGGAGCTATGAACCAGAGCCTGCTCCAGAAGAGATAGGTCGTTAAAGGAAACTCCCAGGGTTTGCTGCAAAGCGGCTGAATCAACCAAAATTATAGCTCCCTTGTCTAATTAGCCTATTTAACCTAGTAGTTCAGCATAGCCACTAACGCTAATTACTAACGACCCAACTAACTCACTCCTGCGCAAGCTTAATGTAAACTAATCAGAATAACGAGAAATTGATTCCCGTAAAGTAGCCATGTTTAAACTTACGCAGCTTAAACACGGTGTGCTTGACTGCCTAGTGTTGAGCAAGGGGTAATTTAACTACTTAAGCTCAATGAGTTGACAAACATTGGGAAATTTATTCCATATCACTATAGGAACAAAACACTGGCACCACAGAGGAAAACACATGAGATGACAGTGAAATGTTTTTGGAGTAAAGATTTGCCAAGCTTCACACGCAAGAGCTTAAGCGCCACTACCCCTCATTCAACATGCTTCTAATTGAACGTAAGACCAAAATAAGGTGAGCTTGATACCAGCAATACCAGCTTTAACTCTTCCCTATCCTGAACATCTTAGTCCCACATACGGGACAGGTGCCCTGGGTTGCTGGTCTGCCATTCTTCATAACTATGGCCTTAGCATCCTTCATTTCTCTTTTGGTACGGCATTTCACACAATAGGCTTGCATTGGTCTACCTCCCTTTTTGACTAGGAAGGATAAACTATTCCACCCGTAATGTCAATAGGTAATGTTGACTAACTACATACAAAATGTACGAAAGTTTTATTGACAAAGCGTTGTCATTATGATATTATTCTTAATTACTTAATTAGCACCTTAACAACTGAATAGCGGAAGGAAGGTTAAAGCGAAGTAGATATTTGTTGGAGAGTTTGATCCCGGCTCAGGATAAACGCTTGCGGTGTGCCTTATGCATGCAAGTCGAACGGTCTTGATTTATCAAGATAGTGGCGAACGGGTGAGTAACGCGTAAGTAACCTACCCTTGAGTAAGGAATAACTTTGAGAAATCGGAGTTAATACCTTATGTGTTGGTGGGAGTAATGTCCCATCAGTAAAGCCTTACGGCGCTCAGGGAGGGGCTTGTGTCCGATTAGCTAGTTGGTAGGGTAACGGTTTACCAAGGCGATGATCGGTAGCTGGTTTGAGAGGACGGCCAGCCACACTGGGACTGAGACACGGCCCAGACTCCTACGGGAGGCAGCAGCAAGGAATATTGTGCAATGGGCGAAAGCCTGACACAGCGACACCGCGTGGGGGATGAAGGCCTTCGGGTTGTAAACCCCTTTTCTCAGGGAAGAATA
>CAZFRL010000034.1:0-18051 GCA_964521325.1 uncultured Dehalococcoidales bacterium
TTACCATCAATCATGCCCTCATTATCCAGGCTACAAATTAGGATTAGTACCTCCGGTTAATGCACTCCACATGGCCCCATCGATGCTCACGCATGTACCGTCTTACGGCCTCCTTCTCCTTTTTACCTGTTACTGTCAATGTCTTCCCACATATACTGCAGGGGTAAGTTACTTTATAAAGATTCTCTGCCTCCTCATAGCCCTTTTCAAAACCTTGTTCATACCCCTGCCTCCTGGCTTCTTTTTCTTTACTCACCTTCACTTCAAGAAGGCCCACCCCCACTTTCAATACTTCGGTAGTACTTTTGCCCTCCGCCTCCTTGACTGCCTCAAGTCTTTCATAGAGTTCTTTGGAAATCCTGAAACTAACTGTCGGGCACTTCTGCTCATATTTGACCCTGGAAGGTGTTTTCTTTTTCTTCTTTGCCATATCTTCTGTAACCTCCGGCTAGCATCTATTATTAAGGCGAGTTTTTAGCTTTTGTTTCCTCAAGCATTTTTAGCAAGGCAGCTTTAGGGACCAGTAATCTGCGGTGCCCACATCTTATAGTTGGAAGTTGTCCCAGCCGTACCATCTCGTAACCAGTATTTCGGGATACCCCGAGCATTCTCGCGGCGGCAGGGACACTAATGCACAGAGTCTCACCCGGTTCCAGATTGTCTTTTCTTGCCATGACAAGTCTCTCTCTTAAGCTTGAAGTAACTAATATTTTTCTTTTTTACTACCCTTTGACTTTTTGACTATATGTATGTTACAATTCTCTTAATGCGCTTGTCAAAGTGACAAATGGCGATATGTGAAGCCATTAATAGTGAGCAATGGTGACTCGGCAAGCGTCAAAGATGGACAAAACCCCCATTTTTCCGAGATTTGAGGATATTAATTAAATAGGAGGTTCTATATGGTAAGAAAGAGAAGTCCCCGAAGGCCACGGATTAGTGAGGAACAGATTGGCGAGATGATACGGCTGCACCGCCAGGGAAAGTCAATTTCAGCGATAGCTCAGGCTACCGGCTGCCACCGTCAGACAGTCAGAGCTTATCTCAGGGAGCGGCAGGCTGATATCCTGGCTGATGAGGTGAGAAAGCAGGTGCTTGTAGAGGAGCTCCGCAACCACTTTGGTGAGCTGAGAGAGTTTGCCTCCTTTCGTTGGAGACGGCGATTAGATGCTTCGCCATCCGAGGTGCCAGGTCTAACAGGGTTAAGAGTACCTATGCCGGGGCCAATATCTCCAGCCGGGGTCTTCGGGTTGCCTGGTAAGGGCTCGTCAAGGTATGTGGCTTTAGAGTGGGGTCGTATGTATGCGCTACAGCCAAAGGACAATCACCTAATGCAAGCGCTTAAGGAACACGCCAAGGACTCAGACCTGTGGGCGTACTGGGATAGCTGGCGAAGAGAGGTGGAGGACTATGGGACAGCCAGCCTGAGGCTCTACCGGTGGCTAGTAGATAAAACAGAAGCTGAGCGATGGCAAAAGATTGACCCAGAATACATGGATTCGCTCCGAGAGTGGCTACTTGGTAATGTTCTCCTCAAAACGGGTGGGAACGAGTATGAAAATCTCACAATCAGGGGACGAGAGCTTGTGGCACCGGGTGACCGGGTGGTGGCCCGGGCTACAGCTGGCAGTGATCCCAAAACCCTTTATGACTGGCTGTGGAATATATTGAGGGAAGCTGAGACCCTGCCCGAATGGGCGTCGCTTGTGTCTGCCACCAAACACCTCCGAGAAATAGAGACTCAAAGCAGGCTAAGGGACACCACAGTCAATATAGACGCTGCGCTGAGTGGCATTGAGTTAATGCGGGCTTTCCCCGGGCGCTGTCACCTGTGCCCGGTTTAAGCCAGAATAAGAACACAGAAGAAAGGAGGCAAAAATGAGAGGTCACATTCGCAAAAAGGGGGAGCACTCCTGGCAGATAACGGTTGATATCGGCGCCGGTCAGGACGGCAAGCGCCGACGCCATTTCGAAACAGTACACGGGGGCAAAAAGGATGCACAACGCCGACTCCACGAGCTAATTGTCAGCCTGGAGAAGGGCGTATACACACCGCTCGGGCGTCTTACCCTGGCAGACCACCTTCACAACTGGCTGGAAGGCTATGTCAAGACTAACTGCTCTCAGCGCACGCTTGACGGCTATCAGTCCATCATAGAGCGCCACCTAATACCGGGCTTAGGGCATATTCAACTGAAACAACTACAACCACCAGCAATTCAGGCATATTACGGCAAGGCAGTTGAACAACTGTCGGCCCGGACAGTCCACCACCAGAACCGCGTCTTGTCTCAAGCCTTGAAGTATGCAGTAAGGCAAGGGTATCTCGGTCGTAACCCCTGTGACTTGGTTGACGCACCATCCCCTAGAAAGAAGCTCATGCGGACACTGACGCCCGGAGAGGTTGGATTTCTTTTTGATACAGCACAGGATAGCCCTTACTACCCGGTAATCTATACCGCCGTGTCTACCGGGCTGAGGCAGGCCGAACTATTAGGCTTAAGGTGGCGCGATGTTGACCTGGACTTGCTTTCCTTGTCGGTTAGCCAGGTGCTCTATAAGCGTGGCAAGGTATGTATCTTCAAAGAGCCAAAGACCGCCCACAGCCGGCGCAGGGTGGCCATGACACCCAAGCTGGCATTATTTTTAAGGGACTATTTGGCTGACAGGGAAAGGCTTTACCACCAGCTAGGGAAAGAGCTTGCCCTGGACGACCTTGTGTTTGCCTCGGTTGAAGGGAAGCCTTTAGACCCCGGCGTGGTAAGCCACAACTTCCACAGAATAGCAGCACGAGCCGGCTTGAAGAATGTTCGTTTCCACGACCTGAGACATACCTTTGCCAGTTTGATGTTACTGCGCGGAGCCAAGCCAAAGGTAATCTCTGAGGCGCTAGGGCACGCCAGCGTGGGCTTTACAATGGATGTCTATTCGCACATAATAGAGGGTATGCAGGCCGATGCTATGGCGCTACTGGACGAAGTGCTACCGGAAGGGGTACTCAAAAATTCTGTCGCCAATGTGTCGCCAACTTTTTGAACTTTAGCTTCAGATGCCCCTGTAGCTCAGGTGGATAGAGCAGCGGTTTCCTAAACCGCGTGTCGCGCGTTCGAGTCGCGCCAGGGGTACCAGATTTAGACTCAGAATTCTTAACTTTAAGCATCGACTTGTCTATTATCTAGTTTTCTGCTAATCTTTTGCTAATCTTATCGATGACAGAAACCAATTCTAGAGTTTATTCGCTAATAGGAGCAGAATATGGATCCAAATACAGTATTAGCTATCTTCGCGGTTTCCGGGACACTCGCTGGTACAGTTATTGGTGCGTTTGCAACTTATATTATTCAGGGTAAAGTAGCAGAGAGAGATAGGAAGTGGTCAATAGAAGATGATAGAAAACGGATCAAGCGTGAATTGCTATCTAGCAGGTTAGATATTGTAGAGGAAGTAGTTAATCTTATGATGTACTTTGCTGGATTGTCTCTGAGAGAAGAACTTGGAATCCCTATATATAGTGATAAAGTTACAATGGGGAATAGGAGAAAAAGATTCGACGAGATTAGATCACAGGCTTGGAATGCGGTAGTGGCTTTAAGTTCAAATGAATTTCTTAAATTCTATAGTGCAATCGCAGCAGCATACAATGAGGATGAAGAAACTGGATCAATCCGAAGTGAAACTTGGAAAAGGGCGAACGAGAGTTTTCCGAAAATAATAAAACTTATGGATGATATGAAGGTAAATATTTGATGGGCTAATCAGAAGGTACTATTGAAGTACCATGACGGAGGAAGATATAGGAGGAATGTCCATGAATGTATTGGAGCAATTCAGGCTGGATGGAAAGGTAGCTCTGGTTACAGGCTGCAGAAGTGGAATCGGAAGAGCTATGGCACTGGCTGTTGCCGAAGCCGGTGCTGACATTATCGGAGTCAGCAGAACCCTGGAGGAGTCGGGGAGTGAGATTGAGCAGGAGGTCAGGGCTCTGGGGCGGAAGTTTAAAGGGTACCGGTGCGACTTCGCTGACCGCCAGGCTCTTTACCGCTTTATCTCTCGTCTCAAAGCTGATAACCCCGTAATCGATATCCTGTTTAGTAACGCCGGTGTGTCTATGCTTGCGGAAATTGACGAGTATCCGGATGATTACTGGGATAAGTTAATGGAAGTCAACCTTACTTCCCATTTTATTCTTAGCCGTGAGATCGGAAAAGATATGCTTGCTCGGGGATATGGAAAGATAATTTTCACCTCCTCCATTTTGGGTTTTACTGGCGGAACCAAGTCTTCTGCCTACCCGGCTAGCAAGGGGGGTATCAACCAGTTGATGAAGACAATGGCGAATGTGTGGGCTGCTCGTGGGGTAAACGTTAACGCTATTGCTCCAGGCTGGGTTAAGACCAAGCTTTCGGGACCTATCTCGGATGACCAAGAACGTAGCAAAGCTATTCTTGTCCAGATTCCGGCTGGCCGGTGGGGTATGCCTGACGATTTTAAGGGGGTTGCTGTCTTTTTGGCATCGCCGGCATCAGATTATATGCATGGGGCTATAGTCACTGTTGATGGCGGCCTTCTGGTAAGATAGCGGAATATCAACACTGCTAGGTTGGTAGTTGCATTACCCTAGTAGTTCGATTCCAAACTAAGTATTGTTTTACATAACCCTTTTCGTTATATTGGTCGGGTTTTCCATAGCGCGTCGCGTGTAGTCGAAGTTACTGGAGGCGATTTAGCTGAGGGCTGAAAGCTCCAAGTGGGGATGTATTGTCGGAGAGTTGTTGTCTTCACCTCTTGCTCGAACTTAAACCCTTTCTCGGTAAAAAGCTTTAAGCAAACATCTACCACTTCAGAGTGGTAAAGGATACCCCTATTTTGTGAGATTTCCTTTAATGCGTTATCTATACCCAAAGAAGGCCGATAAGGTCGATGAGACGCCATGGCCTCGACAACATCAGCTACGGCTAATATTCTTGCTTCCGGGATAATGTCTTCACCCCGTAGACCTGAAGGATATCCAGAACCGTCCATCCTTTCATGATGTTGAAGGACCATTTGGGCAATCGGCCACGGAAATTCTATAGTCTTCAATATGTCGTAACCAGCTTGGGAATGCCCCTTAATCATACTCATTTCAATTTCGTTTAATCGACCGGGTTTACTGAGAATTTCAGCAGGTACATTTATTTTGCCGATATCATGAATAATCCCTGCCATATAGATTCCTTGAATCATGTCTTTGGAAAGGCCCATCTCTGTGGCTATGGCGGTGGCGAGATTGGCCACTCGCCATTGATGACCGGCGGTATAAGGATCCCTCATTTCACCTGTTGTGACCAGGGCCCGGATGGTTTCCTGCATGGCTCTTAGCAGCTTCTCCGTACTTTGTTTGCGTTGCTCCTCTGCCAGCTTGCGCTCGGTGACGTCGCTAAAGAAATCAATAATACATTCTCTTCCGTCCATGATAGTCTTAACTGTATGAATATCCACATATATTGTCATTCCGTCTTTTCTGAGACACGGAATATTCCGTGCCAATGCTTTTTCTCCTTTTGCTTGAGCCATATATTCAGAAACTACATACTCCAATAAATCTTTGGGGTGAATATCACTTATACCCATCTCTTTTAGTTCTTCAGCACTATATCCCAGCATTTTAGATATAGCTGGATTGGCATATTTGAATTCTTGACTTTTATAGTCTGTTATGAGTATCCCCTCAGCAGATGCTTCGAATAAAGTCCTGTATCTTTCTTCTGATTCTCTTAAAACTTTCTCCGTCCGCTTGCGCTCGGCCAGTTCCTGTTGGGCTTCCTCGTACAGCCTCCTGTTCTCCATTACCAGGCGTTGCTTTTCAAGTGCCTCCCTGACGGTAACCAGGACCTCCTGCATGTAAAATGGTTTGGTGATGTAGGCTGATGCTCCCTTGTTCAGGGCTTGCATCGCTGTTTCCAGAGAGGCATAGGCGGTGACCATTATCATCACCATGTCAGGATGCATTCTATGCAAAGGCGCCAGTAGCCCTATCCCCTCCATATCGGGCAGCTTGATGTCCAGAAGAGCCGCATTGAAGAATTTCCCCTGTGCCTTCTCTAAGGCCTCGCGCCCCGTCCCAGCCGCCTCCACTTCATAGCCGTTCTTACCAAATATGAGCGCCAGCATTCTACAGGTGCTTTCATCATCGTCAACGATTAGGATGCTTTCTTTCTCGCCCATCTCTTACTCCAATCATTCTGGCTTTTGTTCCCTCTCCTGAATCTCGTTGATCAAGCTGAGTACGTCTCCCATGTCAAGGGGCTTATAGATTACCTTATAGGCTCCTTCCTGCAGCGCCTCTTGAACCAGGTCCTCAACTGCGTAAGCAGTCATCATCACCACCACAGCTTCGGGTCTGAGCTCCTTGACTCTTCTATAGGTCTCCACTCCATTCATGCGGGGCATCTTGATGTCGAGGAAAACTATGTCGAAGAAACTCTTCTTGACCCTTTCGATGGCTTCTGGACCGTCGTTGGCGGTAGTGACAGCGTAGCCCTTACGTCCCAGAACAAGGGACATAGTCTTGCATAGACTAACATCGTCATCCACTATCAGGATGGTAGCTTTCTTCTCTATGTTACTTTTCCTCCTCTGAGTTGACTGGCAGCCTTACGGTGAAGGTACTACCTTTTCCCACTTCACTTTCCACCTCAATACTACCTCTATGTCCCTCAACCAGGGTCTTGACGAGTGACAATCCAAGCCCAATCCCCCTGGCCTTGGTACTGAATATTGGTTCGAAGATTTCCGTCAGATTCTCTTCAGGGATGCCCGCCCCTGTATCCGCAATGGAGACGGCAACCCACCCTGGATTGGGGACTTCAGACTTGACAACCAGGTGGCCACCCTCAGGCATAGCCTGTATGGCATTGAGAATAATGTTTCCCAAGACTTGGTCGAGTTGGTCAGGGTCAGCCAGGATATTTGGTAGCGTCTCGTCTAGCTGACTTACCACCTCAACGTTCTCCGGCAGGACGGTACGGGATAGCGCCGTCTGGATAACGGCGTTGATATTCACCTTATGCCGGATGGGGGGCTTTGGACTGGCGAAGCCGAGGAGGCTTCTGATGATGTGCTCTGACCTTACCACTTCTTTCTCCAGTATCTCCAGTGTCTCCTTCACCTCCGGTTCGGGTTCTTCCAGAGCCGCGTTGAGGAAATAGGCAGCGTTCTTGATTGCCCCCAGTGGATTGCGCAGTTCGTGGGCCACGCCGCCAGCCAGCTGGCCCAGTATACTTAGCTTCCTCTTGTTGACCAGCTTCTCCTCGGCATTCTGGAGCTCTTTAGTGCGCTCCTCTATCATCTCTTCTAGCCGCTTGCGCTCCTGGCGTGTCTTGCTCTCGCGCACCTCTCGCTCTATAGTGGTAGTAAGCCGCATCAGATTATCCTTCATAATGTAGTCATGTGCCCCGGCTTTCATAGCTGCTACCGCTGTATCCTCCCCGATCTTACCCGACACGATGATAAAAGGCAGGTCAAGCTCCCTTTTTTGGAGCAGCTTTAACGCATCGAGCCCGCTGAAGTGCGGCAGGACATAATCGGCAATGACGATATCCCATGTCTGCTTATCTAGTGCAGCGGTCATGGCGGCGGGTGTGTCTACCAGTTCAACTATCGGGTTATAGCCGTTGCGCTGTAGTTCACGTGTTATCAACAGCGTATCGTCTCCTGAATCCTCGACTATCAATATCCGTAGTGGCTTACCCATCTAAGCACTCTTTCCTCTCGGCAGTGGTTCATTTAAGACCAACCAGTATAGTCCCAGTTGCCGTATCGCCTCGCTGAACTGGGAAAAGTCCACCGGTTTACGAATGTAGCTGTTAGCACCCAAGTTATAGCCATCAACCACGTCCTGCTCCTCCTTGGATGAGGTGAGAATAACTACAGGAAGCAGTTTTGTCCGGTTATCAGCATGCATATGCCGTAATACTTCCATACCATCGAGTTTCGGGAGCTTTAAGTCTAATAGGATGAGCTGAGGCATCACGTTTGTGTCACGACCAGTGTATTTACCGGTGGCAAACAGGTAATCCAATGCTTCGGCACCATCATTTGCCACCACTACTTTATTGAGAATGTTGCTTTTCTTAAATGCTCGCAAGGTTAATGCCACGTCGTCAGGGTTGTCTTCCACCAGTAGGATGGTTTGCTTATCCATGTTATTCCTCCTTTTTAGCTAAGTGTGAAGTAAAACGTTGCACCACGTTCCACAGCACCTTCAGCCCAGACCTGACCACCGTGGCGATGAATGATACGCTGTACCGTAGCCAGACCAATGCCGGTGCCTTCGAACTCGGTTGGTGAGTGCAGGCGCTGGAAGGCACCGAATAGTTTGTCGACATAGGCCATATCGAAGCCAACACCGTCGTCGCTTACAAAATAAACAGGTTTGCCATCAGCTTCCTTATAGCTAAATTCTATCCTGGCATGTGCTTGTTTCCCGGTGAACTTCCACGAGTTCTCGAGCAGGTTTTCCAGCACCACTTCTAGGAGCCGTTCATCACCATTTACGGTCAGCCCTTTGGCAATAACAAACTCTGTCTGGCGTTCAGGTTGGCTCTGCTGAAGCTCGGTTGCAATCGTCTGCGCCAATTTGCTTAAGTTTACCGTCTTGTGGTGCATGCTGCCGCGTGTCACCCGTGACAGCTTCAGCATGTCATCGATAAAGTGTCCCATACGTTGGCTGGCTGCACGCAAACGATGGAGGCACTCTGCGCCCTCCTTGTCCAGCTTGTCGGTATAATCTTCTAGCATGATTTGACTGAAGCCATCAATACTGCGCAGAGGGGCACGCAGGTCATGTGAGACAGAATAGGCAAAGGCTTCAAGTTCCTTATTGGCAGCTTCAAGTTGTCTCGTGCGTTCAACAACTCGCTGCTCAAGCTCTTCGTTCAATTGGCGTATCTCTTCCTCGCTGGCTTGAAGTTCCTCAGAACGCTGTCTAAAGGCTGATAGAGCATTATTTATGCTGCTGCCGAAAAGCCAGGACATACTCGCTAACACAAATGAGAAGACAATTGGTGCTGAAACTACTCCCCAGCCTAAGGCTAGCTTTGTTGAGGGGACGAAGTAGGCAGCCCCACCCATGCTTATCACAATGGTCAGCAATGTGGCGGCGCCAAAGCTAGCGAACCAGAATGAGGCTATGGGAGCGATCAAGACACCAGCCGCCACTACGCTCAAAGAGTAGAAGAGCGGTGCCACTATCCTTGTCTCCGGGGGTATATTTGGCAGCAAGATGGCGGTGTTGGCAACGAGGATAAAGCCGCCGAGGAAAATATAGGTGGCAAGGCGGAGTTTACCAAAATGAATTAGCCAGTAGGATATGCCACAGATAGCTAATGCGCTGATGATAGAGATTAGGCTGGAGGTCATCGAGGGTAACCTTAGAGTCAGGACGATAACCATGAATAGTACCAGTGCTCCCGCCAGACTCAGTATCAGAATATTGAGTAACCCGGATCTGCGCATCAGATCGTCTGTCTCTATTTCAACTCCAACCAGTTGCTTGCTCAACTTTTACCTCCCGGAGTTAGGACGGTTATGCTGAGTTACAATATTACACTTAATAACCTGGCTTACTGGTACAACCATATCCGGAGCTACCGCATGTAAGCCCGGGTAGTAATCGTGATTGTTATTGACAACTGTCCCTATTGTAGCCTTATTTGTGCCTTTTGTCAATAGAGCAGCCTATCAATTTGATGATAAATAACGCCAGTAGGTTTTTTTATGCCCATTTTTCACCTCTGGGGGGTATTACATAAATGGTATGTGACCAGTTATCATGCTCTGCGGGTGATGTGGGAGTTTCTGAACTCTGGTGTAGTCTTCTCTTGTTACGCTTACGGTCTAGTGCTACAATAAAGTCCCTGATATAGAATAAGGTATGGGGAGAAGGCATGCCGCTGGATACAATAGTTGTTAAAGGAGCTCGTGAGCACAACCTCAAAAATATAGATGTAGTTATTCCTCGTGATAAACTGGTAGTTATTACCGGTGTCTCCGGTTCGGGTAAGAGTTCATTGGCATTTGATACCATCTATGCTGAAGGGCAGCGCCGCTATGTAGAATCTCTGTCTGCCTATGCTCGCCAGTTTCTGGGCAGGATGGAGAAGCCCGAGGTTGATTATATCGAAGGGCTAAGCCCAGCCATTTCTATTGACCAGAAGGGGCCGAGCCGGAATCCACGGTCTACAGTGGGCACTGTAACTGAGACCTATGATTACCTGCGTCTGCTTTTTGCCCGGGTTGGTCATCCCCACTGCCCCGAGTGTGGACGAGAAATTGCCAGGCAAACAGTGCAGCAGATTGTGGATGCTATTCAAAATATCCCTGAGAATAGCCGTATCATGGTTCTGGCACCTCTGATTAGAGACCGTAAGGGTGAGTATCAGGTGGTATTTGATGATTTGCGCAAGGCGGGCTATGTCAGGGTTCGGGTTGATGGGCATATCCATGACTTATCTGAGGAGTTTCAACTCGATAAGTATAAGAAGCACTCCATTGAGGTGGTAGTAGACAGGTTGGTAACAGGGCAGAACGGGAGCCAGAGTCGCATTGCTGATTCCGTAGAAACTGCCCTCAAACTTGGGGCAGGGGTGGTGCTGGTGTCCATTATTGATGGTGAGGAATTGCTGTTCTCAGAGCACTTCGCCTGTGTCCATTGTGGAATCAGCCTGGGTGAGATTGCCCCTAGAACATTTAGCTTTAATAGTCCGCATGGTGCGTGTCCTGCCTGCACCGGCTTAGGGGTTAAGCTGGAGATAGACCCTGAGCTGGTTATCCCCAATAAGGAACTCTCTCTAGCTCAGGGGGCGATTCGTCCCTGGCAATGGTCATCTTGGTATTACAACCAGCTTGAGGATTTGGCTCGGCGTTATGGCTTCTCTCTTAATACTCCAGTTAAGGAGCTGAGTGAGCGCCACCTTAAACTTGTGCTTTATGGAGAACAAGGGGAGCTGGTAAGTTATAGGAACCGTTTCGGTCGGGTCAGGGAATATTTTACCGGCTATGAAGGTGTAATCCCTCGCTTGGAGCGACTGTATTGGGATACCGGTTCTGAGCACTCTCGCGCTGATATTGAGCGTTACATGGTTTCCAGAGCGTGTCCGGTTTGTCAGGGTAAGCGACTTAAACCGGAGTCTTTAGCTGTAACCATTGGTAGTAGAAATATTGTTGAGGTTAGCTCAATGTCAGTTACTCAGACGTTGGAATGGGTGGCTGCTATCGGTGGTGATGGTAGAAAAGCTATCCTTACTGAGCGAGAGCAAATGATAGCCCATCAGATTCTTAAGGAAATTCAATCCCGCCTGACCTTCCTTAAAGATGTTGGCCTGGACTATCTTACCCTTGACCGTGCTTCGGCTACCTTGAGTGGCGGTGAAGCCCAGCGAATCCGCTTGGCAACTCAGATTGGCAGTGGGCTTATGGGCGTACTTTATATTTGTGATGAACCTACAGTGGGTTTGCATCAAGCTGATAACTTCCGTTTGATTGAGACGCTAAAGAGGCTGAGGGACTTGGGTAATACTATATTGGTTGTGGAGCATGACGAAGCCATGATGCGGGCTGCTGACCATATTATTGATATGGGACCTGGAGCCGGGGAGCATGGTGGCTGGGTGGTAACTACCGGAACTGTTTCAGATATCATGAGTTGCCAGGAATCAATAACCGGTCAGTATCTTAGTCGGGTGAAGCAGATTCCCTTACCACACAAGCGCCGCTCTGGTTCAGGCAAGGAGATAGTAATAAAGGGGGCTAAGCAGAATAACCTGAAAAATATAGATGTTCATATTCCCCTGGGTATGTTTGTTTGTATTACCGGGGTCTCAGGTAGCGGTAAGAGTACCCTTATCGATGAGATTATGTATAAGAAGCTGGCACAAATACTTTATCGGTCGAGGGAGAGTGCTGGCGACTGTGATGGTATCATCGGTGTGGAGCATATTGATAAGGTGGTTAATGTTGACCAGTCTCCCATTGGCCGTACTCCTCGTAGTAATCCGGCTACCTACACTGGAACCTTTACCCCTGTTCGTGGGCTTTTTGCTACCATTCCTGAGGCTCGGATGAGAGGCTACGCCCCGGGTCGGTTCTCATTTAATGTTAAGGGTGGGCGCTGTGAAGCCTGTCGGGGGGAGGGCTTTATCCAGATTGAGATGCAGTTTTTGCCTGATGTGACTGTTCCCTGTGAGGTGTGCAAGGGGAAGCGCTATAACCGCGAGGCTCTCGAGATTAGATTTAAGGGTAAGAACATAGCCGAGGTACTGGATATGACTGTGGAAGAAGCCCTGTCTTTCTTTGAGCATTTTCCCAAGGTGAAAAAAAAGCTTGAGACATTAAACGATGTCGGGCTGGGATATATTCGTCTCGGTCAGCCAGCCCCCACCCTTTCCGGTGGTGAGGCACAGAGGGTGAAGCTGGCTACCGAGCTATCACGACGGTCTACAGGCAAGACACTGTATATCCTTGACGAACCAACCACCGGTCTCTCCTTTGACGATGTGGCGGCACTGCTACGGGTGTTACAGCGTCTGGTTGACGCCGGTAATACGGTGGTTATCATCGAGCATCACCTGGATGTAATTAAGAATGCCGATTATATTATTGACCTTGGACCTGGAGCCGGTGACCAGGGTGGCTATGTTGTAGCCACGGGGACACCTGAAGAAGTGGCTCAGCAAAGGTCTTCAGCTACCGGACAATATTTAAAAGGAGTATTACATAAAGATATCGGGTATGCTCTAACCAGGTAATTATTTCTCTGGGATCACCTGGTTAACCCTCCTCAATTTTTCTGCTAATATATGACGCAGTTAGAAAAGGGCACACTTTAACCGCGAAAGGAGAATTCAGCTTTGGAAACGAAAAAGTCCAGGTTCTTTTACGGCTATATAGTGGTAGTGGTTGCCTTCTTTATCTTTATGGCAATGTTGGGGGGATACAATACCTTTGGCGTCTTTTTCAAGCCGGTGCAGACCGAGCTCGGCTGGACGAGGGAGATGACGTCAGCCGCCTATTCCATTACTTTACTTCTGGCCGGTGTGCTAGGTATTGGCATGGGCAGACTGACCGATAAGTTTGGTCCAAGGCTGGTTATGACTGGTTGCGGCTTATTTTATGGTCTGGGCTATTTACTGATGTCACAGATTACCGGTCTCTGGCAGCTATACCTGTTTCATGGGGTGATGATGGGCATTGGCCTGGCTGGTGCTTTTGTTCCTTTGGCGTCTACGGTAGCCAGGTGGTTTGTCAAGCGAAGGGGCACAATGACGGGTATCTTCCTTGCCGGCGAAGGTGTGGGCATAATTATTATGTCGGTGTTGGCTAGTCGACTTGTCACTACCATTGGCTGGAGTAACTCCTATCTTCTTATCGGTAGCGTAATTTTGGCAATACTTATAATATCGGCGCAATTTCTGAGGCGTGACCCGAGTCAGAAGGGGCTAATGCCATACGGTGGGAGTGAGCTGAAAGCGAATGGCTTAAATCTGGTAGAGACAGGATTTTCTCTTCACGCAGCAATTCGTCGCCGACAATTTTGGCTATTGTTTGCCATGACTGGTTGTTTTTTCTTTGGCGTCGGTGCTACCTTTGTGCATATTATCCCGCATGCCACTGACCTGGGAATTTCACTGGTTACTGCCGCCAGTATTCTAACCGTCATTGCCGCGGTATCTATTCCCGGCAGGATTCTGATGGGTATTGCTGCGGATAGAATTGGTAATAAGTTAGTCTTTATTATATGCTTCATTCTGTTAACGGCTGCTCTATTTTTGCTTCTGGCTGCCGATGAGATGTGGATGTTCTATATATTCGCCGCTCTCTTTGGCTTTGCTTTTGGAGGGTATGCCGCACCACTATCACCAATAGTAGCTGAGCTATTTGGTCTGATTTCACATGGTGTAATCGTGGGCTTTATTTTTTTGAGTGACGGCATTGGCAGTGCTCTTGGTTCGGTCCTGGTTGGAAGGATATTTGACACAACTGGTAGTTATCAGCTAGGGTTCTTAATCAGTGCTGTGTTGTGTGTTATAGGCTTGATACTAACCCTGCTCTTGAAACCAATCACTGGTGAAGGAGGGAAAAATGACGAGGAAGGAAGCTCTAGACTCGGTTAAAGCTAATATTGAGAATAAGAATTTAATAAAGCACATGCTGGCGACTGAGGCTATAATGCGGGCTTTAGCCAGGCGCCTTGGTGAGGATGAGGAGGAGTGGGGACTTACCGGCCTTCTGCATGATATTGATATGGAACTCACCGGAGGAGATATGAGCACACACAGCAGGCTGGGGGCTGACCTGGCTAGGGAGTTAGGGGCTAGTGAGACTATGGTTCATGCTATCCTGTGCCATAATGAGGCGCATGGTGTTCCTCTGGAGACGAAGCTTGACCAAGCTCTGTTTTGTGTTGACCCGTTAACTGGCTTAATCATTACTGCTGCCTTGGTTCGCCCTGATAAAAAATTGGCTGGGCTTGAGGCTAAATCAGTGGAGAAAAGGTTCAAGGAAAAGAGCTTTGCCGCCGGAGTTAATAGGCAGCAAATCTCGCAATGTAGCCAAATTGAAATTGAGCTTGGTGAGTTTATTGAGCTAGGGCTGAAGGCAATGCAGGAAATTGCTGCTGACCTTGGTCTATAAATTGGCTAACTCAGTGACAGCGTTGAGCCTTGGGCGGTTTTGATGACCTCGATACAGGTGGGGAAGGCATCTCTAAGCTCCTCAATATGAGTAATAACCAGTATCTTGTTAAAGTCGTCTTGGATAGAGTTTATTGCCTCTTTGAGTTTTTCTATGCCGGCGCTATCTTGCGTGCCAAAGCCTTCATCAATGACCAGGGTGGGCAGGGGTGCCCCGGCTCGTCTGGCTAATAGCTTGGACAGGGCAATGCGAATGGCAAAGTTAATGCGGAAAGCTTCACCACCACTAAACATTTCATAATTTCGCATTCCTAACTCATCAGAGATATTAATATCCAGGGTTTCAATAACATCTCCCTTCTTTGTCTGGCGCTGTGTCTCAAATTTCACGTGCATTCTATTATCAGTCATTCGTCCCAATAGTCTATTGGCTTCAGCTTCAATTTCAGGGAGTGCTATTTCGATGAGCAGGGCTTGTATTCCCTTTTTGCCAAAGGCTTGAGCTAGGTCTTTATAGATTGCCTCCTCTTTTGAGGCTTGATTCAGTAGTTTTTTCTTTTCCCTCTTTTTTATCTCCAGTTCAGAGCAGCGCTGTAGCTTTTCCTTGGCACTGCCTAATATCTCCTGGGCTTGCTTCTGGTGGGCGGCTAGCACCTGGTATTCACTTTCAGCCTGCGTTAAATCATTAACTAGCTGAGGCAGCAAATTAAGCTCTGTCGTTAGCTCTTGCCCTTTTTGGGTATCAATCTCCAGGCTGTGGCGTAGTTCTTGAACCGCCTCCTCGGCTTGGGAAGCTGCCTCCCTTTCTTGGTTGATGAGTCTTTCGGCTTCCTCCAGCTTTCGCTTTGGTTCTTCATACTGTTCTAGATTAGTTAGCTGCTGCCGCACCTGTTCGTGTTGCTGTGAGTCGTAGCCCAGTTTAGCTAACTCGCTTTCAAGTTCACCCAAAGCCTGTTGCTCAACAATGGCAAAGTCTCTCCTGGCTAGGTGCTGTTCAATCTCAGCTATTCTTTCCCTTTCCTCATTTAGCCTGTTACCAGCCTCTTCAGCTTCAGCAATCTCTTTACTAAGCAGGCTGGTTTTACTCTGTATTGAGGCTCTATCTTGATTTAGCCTTGCTTCTAGCTGGAGTGTTTCATTTTCCAGTGACTCCAGCTCTATTTTCTTCTGAGCTAGCTCGGCGTGATTTGACTCTAAAGACTCGAGTTTGCTTTGTTTATCGGCGGTATATTTTGACTCAATGAGCTTTAGGTTATCTAGGCCCAGCTCTGTTTCACATAAGGGGCACTTAGCCCCACTCTGGGTTAATAAGAGGGTAAGTTTTTCTTCTAGCTCACTTATTTCCCGTTCTAGCTGGGGTTTGTTGGATTCCAGATAATGAACCCGAGTGTTTAGTTCTTGGATGCCTTGCCTTTTTTTACGCAGCGTTTCTTCTAGTTCAACCAGCTGCTGGCGTTGAACCTGCGCCTGCTGCAACCCATTTTTGAGCTGGGGTAATTTTTGTGACTTAACTTCAAGCTCCTCGATTCTGCTTTGAGCTATGGCATGCCCAGTGAGTAGGGCTGCCCCGGCCTTTTCAATAGCCTTTTCTAACTGGCTACTCCGTTCGTTTAACTCGACCAGTAATGCCAACTTTTGATTGAGTTCGTCATTTAGCTTCTTGGCTGAACTAAGCTGAGTGTAGCCTTCTTCTATAGTGGAACGCTGGGCTATTAGCTCTTCGTACTCCCTGACCTTGGAGTGATGTTGCTTAACCTGCTCGTCCCAGCGCTCCAGGGCTCTTTCTGTGTCCTTGGTATGCTCCTCAAGCTGGCTTAGTTGCCACTTCTTATTTTCCAGGGATTCCCTCTTTTGTCGCAGGCTAGTAAGTCTGGATTCCTGCCCCTTTATTGTCCTTTCTATTTGGGAGAGTTCACTCTGCACCCGTTCAAACTCGGCTTCGTAGGTTGACTTTAGGGCTAATTCATCGCCAATATCTTTGATAGCACTCTCAAGTTGTGCCTTCTCTGTTTCCTGTTGTTTAGCCAGTCCTTTAGCTAGCCCCTCAAGTTCATCATAGAGGGAGAGTCCGAGAATATCAGCCAGAACCTTTTTACGCTTAGCCGGGTCTGAAATGGTAAACTCGTCAGCACGACCCTGTAGTAGCAAGGCACTATTAATGAAAGTGGGGTAATCCATATGCAGAACCTTAGTGATTTTCTGCTGTGTCTGGGTAATACTATTGCCTGTAATTGACTTAAAGCCATTCCCAGCAGCTATCTGGAATTCTAAGATACTTTGTCCCGAGCGTCCGTGTCGTTTAGGCTTGGAGTGCTTGCGTATGATGCGATATGGTTGGTGGTCTACAGCAAAATCAAACTCTACCTCCATCTCTGTCACTGTCTTACTTGAGTAAATTAGGTCATCATCACTTTTAGCTCTGGTTCGTCCCCACAATGCCCAGGTCATAGCATCAATCAGAGCTGATTTACCGTTACCATTGTCACCACAGATAGAGGCAGTGTGAATACCTTCAAAGGAGAGTGGGGGGACACTATCCCGGTAGCACATAAAATTGCGCATTCTTAACTTTATGGGAATCATTTATTAAGCTCCTCAGGGCGTTTTGTTTATTTTAGCATAATCCGGGGATTAAAAAGAGGGACTTTTGCCCCTCTTAAATGTCCCTTCATAACAAGCGACTAAATTAACTTTACTATCTCAAGTAAGGCAGGCCAAAGTGCACTTATTACCATCCCGACGATAATCGCCTCAAACCTTTTAGAGATAAAGGCTGCGCCTGACGCTCCCGTCAATATAATAAGAGGCATACCAAGATAAGTTATCCATTCTATCTTTGTTTCTGGTGCGAAAAGGGGTATTACGCAAATACCTATTATTAACAAAGTAAGAACACTAGCTATCTTTACTATCATTGTTTTTATCCACCTCCTTTAAATACGTTACTATATTCTCTGGGCAGAGGATTAGTGGCATATCCTCTGCCCTCTAGTATACCGATGCTAGCGACTCAACTTAACGACTACCATATGTCTGAACCAGTTGATGACAGGGAATGCACAATACTTCGCAGTTAGATAAGGTGTCAGGCCCGCCTGCAAGCACTGACACTATGTGATGCGCTTCCCATTGTCCACCATATCTAGTGAAGGTTCTGGGACATCTTCCACCATGATGCGGAGCATTCAAACCATTGTGCTGTCGATGACACTCACAACGACCACCTGAACGCGCGAAAGCTTGGTCTTTTATTGCCTCTGAAAACGCCATTTTGTTATCCTCCTTCCTCATTATTGTCCCATCAGGAAGCTATCGACCCGCCCGCCGTGTTGCGTCAAAATAAACTGTTACCGAACAAGGTATGGTTGCGTCATAAATC
>CAZFRL010000035.1:0-17503 GCA_964521325.1 uncultured Dehalococcoidales bacterium
AGGACAGATTCAAACCAGGGTCCAGGCTTTCCTAGAAATGCTGGAGGCAAGGAGAAGATGATAAACTCCAAGGAGAAGAAAAATAAAATCGGCTCGATTATACGAGCTTGTCGGCTGATAGCAAGGATGATTCAAGCCCGTCCCGAAGCGCAAAGGAGTGAAATACTGTACTATAAGATGTTAGGTAATTACTACACCCGCCTGTTAAATGCTCGGGAAGAGGGTAAGTTCGTAGCGGCCCATACCGTCTTCTTCCCCAGTGAGATTCTCTACGCCATGGACATTGTGCCGATGCATACCGAGACGACTACCTGGATGATGGCGCTATTCACCAGTGAGCAGTCTGAACTGCTTTCGGCCGGAGCTGAACTAGGGCTAGTCCCTGAAATATGTTCCCCACATCGAGGTCTGGCTGGTGCCTTTGCCCTAGGTGCTCTACCTCGCCCCGATGTCATGCTCTGGTCTAACCTGATCTGCGACAACACGGCCAAGAGCGGAGAACTAGTCATGAAAATTAACAATTGCCCCGGCTTTTTCCTTGACCACCCCTTCCAGGACAGCGAGGATGAAGTGAAGTACCTGGTTGGGGAACTAGAGAGCATGATACACTTCCTCGAGGAAAAGTCAGGACACAAAATGGACTGGAACCGACTGGCTGAGATTGTAGTTCAAATGGACCGACAGATTGAACTCTTTCGCGAAATTAATGAACTACGCAAGGCTGTCCCAACTCCGTTTCACTTCCAAAGTTACCTGGCGATTCTAACAGCTGATTACCTGTGTCCTGGACAGCCTGAGGCAATTGAATACCTGGAGGCACTTCGTGAAGAACTGGCAGAGATGGTTCGTGCCGGCAAAGGCGCAGTCCCCCATGAACGGTATCGTCTGATGACTCTATTCGTACCGCCCATGTACCTGATGGGACCTTTGGAAAAGATTTCACAGGAATACGGTGCCGTGAGTGTCGTTGAACCCCTGTTTACCCGCTGGGCAGAGGGAAAACTTGACCTGGCCAAGCCACTTGAAAGTGTGGCTAAAAAATCTTACCTCATCCCGGAGAGGCGCAGCATGTATGGCATCCTGGGTGAGCCGGTATTAAAGGATATGGTTGACTGCGCTGAGCAGTATAAGGTTGACGGCGCCATATATTGGGCTTTTACCGGATGCCGGCATACCTGTGCCACAGTCAAGTTGTTCAAGGATGTTCTTAATGAGGTAGATGTGCCAGTGCTGGTCATAGATTGTGATATAGTCGACCCTACGATTAACTCTGAAGAAGAGATACGGGAGAAGCTGGAGCAGTTCTTCGAGCTTCTGGAAGATCGGTAATTATATTTAGGTATGAAAGCGCTGGCTACAGATGAATTGGAGGCCGGTAACCAGTGCTGATAGCAAAGAACAACCAGCGGATGCTTTATTTAATTTCTCAATAATACCACTAGTGAATAATCTTTGACGCAATAACATCAAACCTATTTTAGATACAGAAATAGGTATTTTCTCACCGTCAGCCGTTTCAATTATTGATACTTTCCAATCAGGGTAATCACTCATTTTAACTAATTTATACATCTTTTTACCCCCCTATGATAAATTCAACCACGTGTTATTGACACCCCTTAGAACGCGCTTACTTGACAGAAGCGACAGTAGTGCTATAATCTCTTCAAGTCCACTGAAGGCTACTAATTTTAACAAGGAGGGCATTATGTAAGTAAAATAAATTGAGTAACGGATAAAATGGCTAAAAATCATAAAGATAGGAGGTGAGAAACAGTGAAAAAGTTTCTCCTAATTCCACTGGCGATAGTGTTGGTGACGGCTTTGATTTTCGGCGGTTGTGCTAAGCCAGCGGAAGAGGTTCCAACAGAAATCCGTGTAGGCTGCGTTCAGTCGTTAACGGGTATGTTTGGCGCTTTCGGTCAAGGCGGTAGTTTTGGGGTACAGGCAGCTGTCGACGATATCAACGCGATAGGTGGGGTATATGTGGAGGAGTACGGGAAAAAACTGCCTATGAGACTTATAATCGTCAATAGCGAAAGTGACCCGAATAAGACTGGAGCTCTTGCCGAAGACCTGGTTCTCCGCGATAAGGTACACGTCTTTGGAGCCGGTAAAGAACCGCCGCCGATGCGTTCTCCCATAGCCCTCGTATGCGATAGGTATGAGATTCCAGCGATTAATCAAGGTATATACGAAGGCTGGGAGGCTCTGAAGGCAGGTTGTGAGTCAGGTTTTGAATACTCCTGGAACCCGGCTTTTGCTATAGCCGCAGAACCTACACCAGGAGACCCGCGGTATGGTAAAGCTGGATATACGGTAAATTCTACATGGTTCGAGTGGCTGGATATGTTTGGTGACCAGACCAACAAGACGGTAGGGTGCTTTGCCTCAGATGAGCCAGACGGCAGAGGTTGGTATGGCACAATGCCTATGATTCTAAGAGAGGCGGGGTATAATGTTATAGGCACAGACCAAAATGTAGGCCTGTTCCCTATGGAAACCACGGACTACACGGCTATGATAAACGAGTGGAAGGCGAATGATGTGGAAATACTCTGGGGCAATTGCCCGGCGCCTCATTTTGGGGCAATGTGGAGGCAATGTCACGAGCTGGGCTTCCAGCCCAAGATGGTTGGCGCAGCAAGAGCCGCCCTTTTCTACGCAGATGTAACATCCTGGGGTGGCAACCTACCATGGGCTGTCGGCATAGAGATGTGGTGGCACGACTCATATGACCCGGAACAGTGCCCCGGAATTGGTGACACAACTCCACAATCGCTCGCTGATAAATGGACTGCAGAGACAGGTCAATATCTGAACCCGAATACAGGATGGAGCTATCCTACAATCCAAGTCATAGCTGATGCCATCGAAAGGGCCGGCACGCTTGACGGACCCACGCTTAATAGGGCTATGGGTGAAACCAATATATTGACAATTAATCATCTTATAACATTCGACCCAGTGACCCACTTTAGCTGGGACCCGATCTTTTTCGGTCAGTGGCATAAGGCTGACCCACCATTGAACTGGGACCTCCCAGTAATCTTTTCCAAGCACGACTTCGTCAAGGCAACGGCGGACCCGATATTCCCCATTCCGTATGATTAAACCAATTTACAGGGCTTGGGCCATAGGCCAGCCCAAGCCCTGTTTAACGCAGGTGAAAGAACGGGCGCACTTACCAAGTAACCAAGTGTGCCCGTTCTGCTTTGTTATTACTCATTGACATCTCAACTGACCAACGCTAAGCTTATTTTGGTAAGACAATCCTTTCATATGGAGGCAAAGTGATGATGCAAAAAAGGCTAACTGCTGACTATTGGGACAAGAAAATCGAAATCTCCATACCTGGAGATGTAACCTTGGGGGAAATTCCGAACCCCCCTCCTCTTCCAGACCCTGAAAAGGCAATACGGGAAGCAATAGCGCACCCGATTGCAGCCGAGCCACTTTCCGAACTGGCAAAAAAGGCTCGAAAGGGGAAGGTGACAATCGCCTTTGATGACCCCTTTCGCCCAGCAAAGCCCCGTCAGCTAATTATGTCTATCCTCATAGAGGAGCTGATAAAAGCTGGTATCAAGGAGGAGAATATCCTCCTAGTCTGCGCCAGCGGTATGCACTGTAAACGGACTCCAGCCCAGCTTAGAGAGTATTTGGGCCCAAGCATCTTCGACCGATTCAGCCTGCCTGGTAGCGCATCCCGGGTTTTGAATCACGACTGCCATGACTCTGAGGGGTTGGTCTATATGGGTGTGTCAGAAACAGGAGACTATGTTGAACATAATCGACTTCTCCTTGATTCGGATTTATTTATTTACTCCGGAGCAGTTCATCCTATGCCCTGGGGAGGGCTATCGGGGACAGGCGCCGTAGTTGGACTTGCCAGTACGCAAAGTATCCCATCTACCCATGGCGTTTCTGTCATTGACCATCCAGATTCCTGTCATGGCAATCATAGGACTTCGCTTTTTAGAGCCCATAAGCAGGCGATAATGAAGCAGATAGAGAAGTTTACCGGTAAGAGGGTGTTCTATGTTGACATGGTCCTGGGAGCAGGGGATGATATAGCTGGTGTTTTTGCAGGCTATTCCCCTGAGATTAACGAACCCAGCTGGCAATTAGCTGAAAATATTTTCCAGCTTGAGGTTCCTCAAGCTGATGTATTTATCATCGGTATTCCGCGTTTTGTTCTTTATGGGGAGGCCAGCAATCCACTTATCAGCCTGGCAGCAATCTCTACATCGTTCCGCTGTTGGGTAAACAAGCCGCCTATACGAGATGGTGGGGTAGTCATAGCTCTGACAGCCTGTGATGGGACCATAGATGAGCGGTCTTATCCTGCCCACCGGGAAATCATCGACCTGTACAAAACGTGCTTTTCAGTAGAGGAACTCTCCACCTATGAAGAGGCATTTCGGTATCGGGAAGACCTGATATTCAAATACCGGCATTGCTATGCGTATGCACCGGCTCACGGGTTCTGGCTCTTCAATGAAAGCCAGTATATGCTTGACACGGCAAGCAAAGTTATTTTTGCCGGAGTTCCGGGAATGAATAACCCCCTGTGTACAGGCGGCCTAGCCAGACGTACTGGCGGGCAGGGGGCAACTCGAGATGTGGGGTGCGTACCAGCCAGGGATTTCGACCATGCCTGGAAGCTCACGGAGCAGATTGTGGGGAAAAAGCCAAGGGTTCTGGCTTGCCCGCAATATTGGACTAGACTCGGGCCACAATTTGTGGTGAAATAACGATTAGCAGCTTTGTGCTTTCGGCGGATGATAATGCGATGAGATGGAAAATCAATCTCTTATAAGCTCCCTGAGCCTTTCAGCTATCCCTTCTAGTGGCAGGAGTTGAGATTCTTTTTCAGAGCGCCGTTTTATCTCCACACTGTTACTCTCCAGCGTTCGGGGGCTGATAGTAACCCGAAACGGTATTCCTAAAAGGTCGGCATCATTAAATTTTACCCCTGGTGACTCTTCGCGATCGTCAAATAGCACCTCTAAGCCCTGTGTCTCTAGGTCGGAATAGAGATTTTCAGCAACTGCTGAAACATCAGAATCTTCCCGGTACAGGGGACAAAGATATATGTGATAGGGGGTAAGAGGGAGGGGCCAGATAATGCCTTTATCATCGTGGCTCTGTTCAATAGCTGCTGCCAGCAACCTGCCCAGACCAATGCCATAGCAACCCATGACGATGGGATTGGAGACACCGTTGACATCAGTAAAAAGAGCACCCAGTTTCTCACTAAGGAAAGTACCCAGTTTGAAAACATGCCCGACCTCGATGCCATGTGTGGATGATAATTTACCCTTACACTTCGGGCATCCTTCCCCAGCCCGAGCCCGGGCTATATCACCCATGAGGTCAACTTTGAAATCTCTCGGGTAGTTGACATTTCTAAAGTGGGTATCGGGCTTATTGGCACCAGCGATAAAGTTTACCCCTGAGGTTACAGAATCATCAGCAACAACTTTGATGCCGCTTATCCCTATCGGTGACGCCGAGCCAGCTACAATTCCAGCATCTATCACCTCAGTTTCGGTAGCCAGGCGGAGCTCAAAGCAGCGCAGAATGTTTTTTAGCTTTACCTCATTTACCTCAAGGTCGCCTCTGATAACCACAAAGACCAGCTTGCCATCAGCGACATAGAATACTGCTTTAAGGGTATGACTTTGAGGCACCTTTAGAAAATTTGCTACCTGTTCAATGGTGGCAGCACTTGGTGTGGCTACCTCCTCCAAGGGTAGCGGCTTCTCATCAATTAACTTCTCTTTAATGCTTTGAGCCTTTTCGGCATTAGCTGCATATTTACAATTGGGGCAGTAGATAATCTCATCCTCGCCACTTTCAGTGATAACCATGAACTCGTGGGAATCCTTGCCACCGATGGCACCACTGTCGGCTTCAACCAGTAGGGTAGGGAGCCCACAGCGGTTATAGATATTTTGATATGCCTGAAGCATCTTGTTATAGCTCTGCTCTAACCCGTCTTCATCAACATCAAAGCTATAGAGGTCTTTCATAGTAAACTCGCGAACTCTAATCAGTCCGGCTCTGGGGCGGGGCTCATCCCTGAACTTAGTCTGGATTTGATACAGAAGCAGTGGCAGGTCACGGTAGCTCTTGACATTGTGGCTAACCAGTTCGGTGATGACCTCTTCATGGGTTGGCCCCAGGGCTAGTTTGCGCTCCCTGCGGTCGGAGAGGGTAAACAATCCTTTGCCAAAGGCGAGGTCTCGCCCTGTTTCCTGCCACAGTTCCAGAGGCTGGAGAACCGGCATATTTAACTCCTGCCCACCGGCTTTATCCATCTCCTCCCTGATTATATTCTCTATCTTTTTAAGTACCCTCCAGGCTAGAGGTAGGTATGAATAGACACCGGCAGCCAACTGGTGCATCATTCCTGCTTTTAGTAGCAGCCGGTGGCTAACCGTTTCTGCCTCGGCTGGCACCTCTCGCTGTGTCTTACCAAATAACTTAGATATACGCATTATTTACCTCTCCGTTCCCTAAATTATTTTCATCTCATACGCCTACTATTTATCCACCTCACCCCTTAACCCCCCTTCAAAGCAGTGCCTTTTTACCGACAACCTCCTGCTTCGTGTGCCACCTTTGGACAGCCTCAATTACCTCATCAGGGGAATCACAAACTCTCAGGAGGCTAAAATCTTCTTCAGAGATAAAACCCTTGGTTAAAACAGAACTCCGCAGCCAAGCCAGAAACCCCTTCCAGTACTTACTATCAAACAATACTACAGGGAAGGGTTTTATCTTATGGGTCTGCATCAGGATTAATACCTCGGTTAACTCATCAAGTGTGCCTAACCCGCCAGGCATTATGACGAACGCAGTGGCGTACTTCACAAGCATGACCTTGCGGGCAAAGAAGTGATTAAATGTTATTGACTTTGTCGTATAAGCATTACAGACCTGTTCCTCGGGTAGCTCAATATTCAATCCGACTGATGCAACCCCAGCTTTGAGCGCACCTTTATTAGCTGCCTCCATCACGCCGGGCCCGCCACCAGTTATAATTGAGAAGCCCATCTGCCCCAGTCGGTTGGCTATCTCCTCCGTCTGTTTATATAGCTCGTCATCCGCTCCAAGTCGGGCCGAACCGTATATAGTGACCGCTGGCTCTATACCCGAAAGTTCATCAAAACCTTCCACCAATTCACCCAATATTCGGAACATACGCCAGGATTCTTCCTTAGCTAAATCGTTTATTTCATATCCTCGTGGCATTTCATCCTCCCATCGAGAGAAGTATTAACTGTACTACTCCTGAGTTATACTCGCCATCATTATTCTAGAAAAGTCTCTGTTCTATATTCTGGCACAGATATACCCCAACCTGTCTTCTGCCTAAGAAATGCAGCTAACTTTTGGGCGGTTTTAGATTCTCCGTGGACGACGAATACTCGCCTGGGGTCTTTCTTGAGTCCAGAAAGCCACCTGAAAAGCTCATCTCTATCAGCGTGTGATGAGAAACCGTGTATCTGCGCTATCCTCGCCCTTACCGGGTAACGCTGACCCAGTATCCTCACTCTTTTGACACCATTAACAATTTGTCGGCCAAGCGTGCCGATTGCCTGATATCCCACGAAGAGTATTGTACTCTCCCGTCTGGAAATGTTTGTTACCAAGTGATGCTTTATCCTGCCTCCAGTGCACATTCCAGAACCAGCTATTACCATGACAGTTCCCGACATGTGATTTATTGCTTTTGACTCATCCACCGTCTGGGTCATTTTAAGGTTGGGGAAGTCAAAGGGCGACTTATTACTACGTACTAGGCTGGCCATCTCCTGATCGAACAATTCAGAATGACGTTTGAACACCTCCGTGATATTTATCGCCATTGGGCTATCTAGAAAGACCATCAAGTGTGGTATGCGGTCTTCTAATATCAATTCATTCAAATGATAAAGAACTTCCTGACTTCGCTCCAGAGCAAAGCTCGGCACGATTATGTTTCCGCCGGCTTTCCAGGTTGAATTCACGATTTCGGCAAGGCTATCACTTATGTCCGGCGAGTCTTCGTGTAACCTATCTCCGTATGTTGACTCAACCAGAATATAATCTACCTCGCTGAACAGGCTTGGGTCTCGCACTATCGGCTTGTCCCATCTACCCACATCCCCGGAGAAGACGATTGTCCTATGGTCTCCTTCTTGAGTCACGGTAACTTTAATCATAGCTGAGCCGAGAACATGTCCAGCCTCATGAAAGGTAGCTCTAACCCCATCACCGAGCTGAACGCTCTCTCCATATCTTACCGATTCAAATAGTGGAAATGAAGCCTTGGCATCGTCGGTGGTATAGAGGGGAATCTCCGGGAAAGGGCCTTTTCTTTTCTCGCGCTCATGCCTCTTTCTTTTGAACGCCGCATCTTCTTCCTGAATGTGTGCCGAATCAAGAAGTATGATTTGAGTTATCTCAGAGGTAGCAGCAGTACAATAGATTCTACCCCGGAAACCCTCACGAACCAATTTAGGCAGTAGACCACAATGATCCAGATGAGCATGAGTCAAGAGGACTGCATCCAGCGTATGGGGTGGTACAAGGAAAGGGTCCCAGTTTCTGCTCCTGAATTTCCTTTCCTGGTAGAGTCCACAGTCAACTAAAAGCCTGACGTTGTTGGCTTCCAGCAAATACCGGGAACCGGTTACATTACGAGCTGCACCCAAAAAACTTAACTTAACCCGCAAATTCACACCTCCAAGCTAAGTTAAGTTCCAACTGTCTCTCCATAAATGTGACCTCCTTACTTGCCTTTAACACACCGTTACCAAGTTTAGCACAAAGCTCAAGTGGCGTATAATTTAAGTAGCTAAGCTATGGCCTTGTCAAACTCACAGAATTGCACTTACTTAAAATTTGTAAACGCTGGCTTCCTAGTTTAGACAGGGAATCCGAAAAGGTTGAACAAAAACCCGTAATCTGACCATAATAGTACTTACTATGAAGAGACTTAGCAACTGCAGGTCGGGCGTGATGCGTTAAATGGTAGATTTCATCGATAGAGTTATTGGGGTATATCACTTCGTTAGCGACAGGACACCAAAGAATCTGCCGATAGTGGACCCGAAACCACCTGCCATCAACCCATGGCGCCGAAATAATCAAGCACTTATTAGTAAGGTAGTAGCCGGTGGGAATATCCGTGCCTCCTTGGATAGATGCCTGGCACTACTGGGGCACCCAGGTCAGGCTATTGGTAGAGGTGATAAGGTTTTGGTAAAGCCAAATTTCAACAGCCCAGACCCTTATCCTGGCTCTACTGATTTAGTGTTTTTGCGTGCCGTAATTGAGCTCCTTCTAGAATTGGGGGCAAAGGTTACGATAGGTGAAAGCTCTGGGGGAGTTTGGAGACCTACCAGGAACGTTTTGCATAAGCTAGGTGTACCTGAGTTGGCGCTTCATTTCAATGTAGAGCTAATTGCTTTCGAAGACAGGACTGATGACTGGGTGAGGGTCAGGATCAACGGTGACTACCTGGACACGGTGTCTGTGCCCCGCTCAGCCTATGAAGCCGACAAGATAGTGTATTTACCCTGCATGAAGACCCATAATATTGCTGGATTTTCGGGTGCGCTGAAGCTTGTGGTGGGTTTTATGCACCCTGGTGAACGGCGTGCTCTCCATGCCCGCTGTCTGGAGCAAAAGGTGGCTGAAATTAGCCTCTGCTGGCAACCAAACCTTATAGTGATGGATGGCAGGAAGGCTTTTGTATCAGGTGGCCCGGCTAAGGGCCGGTTAGTAGAGCCTGGACTGGTGTTTGCCTCTGGTGACCTTATTGCTATTGATGTTGAAGCAATGAAAGTGCTCTTAAATTATGAAGCCAGAAACAAGCTCGTTGCGGACCCCTGGCAGTCACCCCAGGTCATTACCGCATTGAAGCACGCCTTAGGGTCAGGGGAAAGCGGCTATATTATAGTTGAATGAACTAAGGTGTCTGGCTCACTTTTTGGGAGGATGCGCCACCATCAATTGCATGATTTCCGAGGCATCATCCGGGTCAAGCTTAAGCCGTATAGGACCCTGCAAGAAAGGTAGACCGTTCGGGGGGCAACCTTCGCTGTACATACCCAGGTGCTTCCACTTTGACACACAGCTACCCAGCAAGAGCAGGTCTTTACCCGTTCCCCACTCGTCAGGTATTTCATCCTTGGGGCCAATCACGATGTGGAGACCCGAGTGGGGCTGGAGTAAGCCCCGGCAACGAAGGTTCTCGAGTGCCCAATACAGATAGGCAAGGCAACCAAAACAAGCGTTTTCAGTGTGTACCGTGACATACTCGGAAAAGTCAGTCACGTCCGTGGGGCATAGTTTGAATGCATGCGCCACTTCTTCAATCGGCTTGCCTCGAATCTCAATCTGGTCAGCCTTGATATTGCCCAGCCCATGCTCATAGGCGAACCGGAGATGGTCGACTTCCTCCGGGTCAAACTTCATGATTCTGGCACATGTCGCATCGCTGGCAACAGGGTCCTTACTGGCAATAACCAAGTCCAAGGGAACCAGTACTCCCCCCACTATTTCCCATATCGCCCTGGTTCCATCAGGTAAAACCACCACGGTTCTACCGGCTATGGGACCCATACCCTCCATGGCCACAATCATGTCGGCGACGACTAGGTCAGGTCTCCTGGCTTTGTTTATATCGGCTATCGCCTCATACAGCCCAATCCGGTGTACAAAGTTTTTCCCGGCACGGCTGAGGCTACCCATCATGTTCTTAAGCGAACCCGTCATCTTCGTGCCATGGTGTGTCTTAATGACGGGCATGCTAATGAGCACGTCGCAGGTGGCAAGAATCTTGGGTCTGTCTATCCTCTTCAGAATCTTACCCTGAGGGATTTCCATCGATACAAACTCATCACTCTCGAAATCGACCAGACGGTCAACGCCAGCCCGTTCGACAGCATCCTTGATGCCCGATACCTCGAAGCTCAACATGGTACCACCCAAACTGGAGTCCTCACCGACGATGACCTCCTTAGGTTTTGCCTTCTTGCAGATTTTCACCACAGCGGCAACCAGGCGCGGGTCAACCGTGATGTGGTCCTCCGGCGGGTGGGGACCGTGACAGTTGGGCTTAATCAGGACCACGTCTCCCGGCTTGACCACGGACTCAATACCGCCGATCAGGTCGATGGCTTCCTGCGCCATTGCTTCTACATCAGTTCCTTTGACAATACTAACTACTGACTTCACTAACTTTCCCTCCCGTGTGAGTATAATATAAATTGAATTTTAATTAAAGTTTGTAAATGAGGGGGCAAAGCTCCTTCAAAGTTTCCCTTGCATTCACAGTTAGCTTCCTTACTTCTGACGTTTTGGGCGTAGTTCTGAGTTCTTAATGAACTCCTCGACTAAATTAATAGGTTCGTCTCCTTCTTTTCCGTAAAATTGAATCCATTCGTCCTTCTTGTGAAGGCGCCTTCTCTGATAATCAAAGGTGCGTGCAGCGAAATCTTCAACATATTTACAGAACAAACCGCGCTGTTCTCGCACTTTCTTTATATAATTTTCACCTAATTGGTACCAGCACTTTAGAACAGGAGGGCCACCGTATGCTTCTATTGCTATGCGCTCATCAATAATTCCTTGTGCTACCAAAGCCCCAAGTAATTCAAACTTGTCAAGTACACTCCCTATATTATTTTTGTCGATAGCATGCATATTTTGTATGTCCTCAGGCTTTAATCGATATATAAAACGAAGTGTTTCTAATACTTGGGCGCTGCGCAATTCTTGAAATAGCTCAACTGCAATTTGGGCTTGGGTGCTCCGTTTCGTCTGTCGCACCTGCAGAAAAGCAAACCATATACCTATGGCTAGAATCCCGGTACAAATGGCTCCTACTGCTGTCCAGCCCCATGTCCAATCCATCGTTCCCACTCCTATTGTTAAAGCCCCTCTACTTCTCTCATCAGTACACCCACAAAATCCTTTTCCTGGATAGTTCTAATCTTCTCGCCTTTCTTGAACAGGACGGCTCTGCCTTTACCGCAGGCGATGCCGACATCGGCGTCTTTGGCTTCGCCGGGTCCATTGACCACGCAGCCCATCACGGCGACCTTTATCGGCTTATCAATCTTTAATAGTTCTTTCTCTACCGCCTCAGCTAATTTTACAATATCAACCTCAGCCCGACCACAGCTAGGGCAGCTAACCAGTATCGGACCGTGCTGGCGCAGGTTCAGACTTTTTAGAATCTCATAGCCAGCAATTACCTCTTCTCTCGGGCTAGCCGTTAGTGAAACTCGAATAGTATCACCAATGCCGAGGTAGAGCAGGGTGCTGATGCCCACGGTGCTGCGGATAATACCAGTCCTCGGTGTGCCGGCTTCGGTTATCCCTATATGTAAAGGGTAGGGGATTTTTGAGGCAATATCCTGGTAAGCCTCAATAGTAGTTGGGACATCAAACGCCTTAAGCGAGACCTTAATCAGGTCAAAGTCCAGGCTCTCCAGTAGCCTTATCTGCTGGAGGGCAGCCTCTACCATCTGCTGGGCGATGGGTAATTGAGGGTCTGCCGCTCTGGACAGGCTGCCGGCATTCACCCCGATGCGGATAGGGACATCTCTTTCCTTAGCCGTAAGAGCTATGGCTTTAACCTTTTCCGGCTGGCTGATATTACCCGGGTTTAATCGCAGTCCGTCACAACCAGCCTCCAACGCCATTAAAGCCAAGCGATAATCAAAGTGAATATCAGCAATCAAAGGAATAGAAATGCCTCTTTTTATAGCTGATATAGCCCGAGCTGCTTCCATATCAGGCACGGCTACCCGTACCAGCTCGCAGCCGCACTCTTCAAGCTCCTTGATTTGATTAATAGTTGACATAACATCACGAGTGTCGGTTTTAGTCATGGACTGCACCACGATAGGGGAGTCGCCACCAATAGTTACGCTGCCAATTCGAATAGGTTTACTGGCTCGCCGAACAATCATGGTATTAGGCTGCCTCCACTTATCATGCGTATTATATCCTGGTAGGTGATTACTAAGATGACTGCTATTAGCAGAGCGAAGCCAATAAAATGAACCAGCCCCTCAGTCTGTGGTGAGATGCGCTTGCCCCGGCGAACCCATTCCAGAAGGACAAACACAATTCGACCACCATCTAGCGCCGGGAGCGGGAAAATATTGATTATAGCCAGGTTTATACTGAGAAAGGCAGCAAATTCCAGAAGCGGGCTAATCCCAGCCTTGGCTACTTCTCCGGTGATTTGAACAATACCCACCGGGCCGGCCACCTCCACAGGTGTTGCCCCAATAATCATACTGACTATCCCATTCTTGAATAAAACAAGGGTTTCAACACATGTTTTTACCCCTATAGGTATTGCCTTCCAGAAAGGGTAGTGTTGGCGAACAATGGTTGGATTTGAGGTGCTGGCAGCAACGCCAATCGCCCCCTCTCCCTCCGGTGGCTCCCATCTTGGTACCAGCTGAATATTCTCTGTGGTTGCGTCAGGGTGCTCGACAAGTATGGTAACCTCCTCACCCAAGTTTAGTTGAGTGTAGCGGTAAAGGTCGCCAGTATTATTCAGCGGTTGCCCATTTACCTCGAGCAACGTATCTCCCGATTCAATGCCGGCAATGGCAGCGGGCGAATTCATGGCTACCTCTGCTACTACCACCTGCCCCATAACCTGGTTATGAGGAATCATAAAAGCGATTGAGAATAGAAGGAACGGTAGCAGTGCATTCATCAGTGAGCCGGCGCTGAGGACCAGCACCCTGATGCCGATGCTCTTACTGGCTAGGCTTCTTGTTACCTTGGGGTCTTCTTCACCTGCCATCTTGGTAAACCCACCTAGCGGTATCGCATTCAGAGAATATAGGGTTTCACCCCGTCTTATTGAGAATAACCGTGGTGGAAAACCAATACCAAACTCATCCACTCTTACCCCGAATGCTTTAGCGGTGACAAAATGCCCCAGCTCATGGGCAATGATGAGCACTACCAGAATGACTATAAAGGCTACTATTGTAATTAGCATAGGTTATCTCTACTAGCAAGCTGCAGGGCTTTTTGCCTTGCCCAGGCATCAGCCGCCATAATTTCCTCCAAGCTAGGATAGGTTATGACTTGATGTTGTTCCAACGTCTGCTCAACAAGATTGGCGATGTCAACAAACTTGATGCGTTGAGCCAGGAAGAGCTCAACGGCTACCTCGTCGGCGGCACAAAGTACTGTCGGGTAGGTTCCGCCTTTCCTCCCTGCTTCAATAGCCAGCTTGAGGCAAGGGAATGTATCAAGGTCGGGCTGGTCAAAGGTTAGCTTATCGATATTTCTCCAGTCAAGCCGGGGAAGTTGAGGGTTGGGCAGCCGTTCAGGGTAAGACAGGGCATACTGAATAGGTAAGCGCATGTCAGGGTAGCTCAATTGCGCTTTGATTGAACCATCTATAAATTCCACCATAGAGTGAACAATGCTCTGGGGATGAATGACAATCCTGATATTGTCGTAGGGCATGTTGAATAGCCAGTGGGCTTCAATTACCTCAAGCCCTTTATTCATCAGAGTAGCCGAATCAATGGTAACTTTTCTGCCCATACGCCACGAAGGGTGTTTTAGAGCCTGCTCAACCGTAATCCCTTTTAGCTGAGCTGATGAATAACCATAGAAAGGACCACCCGAGGCGGTTAGAATAATCTGGGCTGCTTTTTGTGGTTCATTATTGAGGCATTGCCATATGGCGCTGTGCTCGCTATCAACGGGCAGAATCTGGGCTGCATTGAGCTTTGCCTCACCGGTGATAATCTCCCCGGCCATAACCAGTGATTCCTTATTAGCCAGAGCAACCTTCTTGCCTGCCTTTACCGCAGCCAGTGTTGGGCTTAGCCCTAATTTTCCAGAGGTAGCTATAACAATGGTGTCCACCTCAGAATGACTGGCAATCTCTTCTAGTGATAGAAACTCACATCCGGTATGAGCCAGGTGAGCCTGTGCCTCATCATTTTGATAATAAATAAATCTTGGTTTAAACTCATTGATTTGCTGTGCCAGTAAATTGATATTTTTCCCTGCTGCCAGCCCAACTACGTGAAATCTGTGAGGAAAGGCACGGACTACTTCAAGGGTTTGTTGACCGATGGAACCGGTTGAACCCAGGACAGCCAATCGCTCTATAATATTACCCATACCACATATTATTTGGCATCTGAGGCTAAATTGCAATTAGTACCTTTGTCACAGGTATTCAGTGGCAAGCCTAAACAAAATAAAAAGCGAGGGAATACTGCACATACATGATACACATGCATTGCTAAAATCACCAGTAACCGTCAGGTGGCTTGGCACAACATTTCACGATAATGATGTGTCCTAAGATAAAGATGTGCTTTACACTACACCTTTTTTAAGCCCATCTGTATCAAATGGGGCCCAGGCCTATCTATAGCCCGAGCCCCATAAGTCTGATTTATTCATCCTGGTTTATTCATAAGGGATAGGGAATAAGAACTCACCTGTCACCGGTATGAAGTCGTGATATGAAAAAACTATTTTAGCTTCCCATACCTCTGGCTTGTCAACCTTCTGCCACTGACCAAAAGAGATGGGACATCGATGCCACTGGTCTTCCTTATCAAACACGATACGATGGTAAATTGTCATCAAATCGGTTTCACCTAGGGCATTATTAATCTCATCTTTGTCAAGTGTACCAGCTCTTTCGACGGCATCAGCTATAACCTGGGCTACACAATAGCCCACACCTATAAATTGATTCAATGGTTCACCCGTGGCTTCATGGTATCTTTCATAAAGTGATTGTGGAGTGGTACCACCAACGCCGAAAGAATCTTTAATTTCTGGATTCCACCACCACTCTATGCTGACACCCAAGGGTATGTCACCACCCCAAGCGGCTATGTCTGTATAGAAAAGTGCTGATTTTGCCGCGAAAACCATCTTCGGTTGGAAACCCATCATGTTAAACTGCCTTGCCAATGTGCCGTAAAAAGGAGCAGAGGAGCATCCCCAAATTATGTCACAATCATAATCTATCCAGTCCTGTATTAGAGGCGTGAAGTCCGTAGTTGCGGGGGGAACTAGTCCAAGTTGCTCATCTAGGCCGCAAATATCATACCCTTCCTCCGATGCTCTCGCTGTATATCCTAGGTACCAACCTCTACCGTCCGGGTCATCCTCTGCAAAAGCACCCACTTTCTTATTGGTCTCGTCAGCGTAGGCACCCAGTGCAGATAGCCAATTATCCATTACCAAATATCCAGGGTTGTCCGCCCGAAAATCTCCCGGTGGAGCGGGGGTAGTTATAGAAAAGCCCATCGCCCAAGTATATTTCCAGGGTGGTGTAATCTCATTCCGCAGACCTAGCCACGCTTCCATAGGGCCAGCTCCACTAACATGCGGGACTTTGTACCGTTCAGCTACGACAGCTAATGGGGCGACAAAGTCTGGCGGTTCAAAAGCGGCTGTGATGACGTCTACATCTTCACGGAGAATCAGGTCCTCAGCCAGAGTCCCAAACTTTGCTGGGGTGCTCTCAGAGTCGACAAGCACAACTTTGAGGGGTAACTTAGTCCCGTACTCCTCCACATATACCCCGCCTTGCTTATTGATATCGTCTACAGCTGCCTTTAGCCCCCAAGAACTACCTCCACCGGCTCCTGCCAGCGGGCCTGTTAACGACGTAATACAACCTATAAGAATTTCCTCCGGAACTTCTTCTGCTGGCTTAGCACAACCGCCAAAAATCAATGCAGTCACCAAAACTATCACTAGTGGAATTAAGAGAAACTTTTTCCTCATTACTTACTCCTTTAACTCGAGATTTTAAGCCATCTTATCCATTATTCAACTTACTTTGCTTACATAATGCCCTCCTTTCTATATTCTCATATATTGTAGACTGTTGTTTAATCAATATTCTCTACTAGGTAAAAACTCACCACCTCGCTATATTAAGCCGCAGATTAGACCATAATGGTGCTTCGTAATAGAAGATTAATCATATTCGCCTATTACTACAGCCATCTCTAGGTGGGGTCTATCAACTCGCTTCCAGATTGTCGGGTTATGTTCTACCCCTTTTGGTATATAAAGAGCCGAAGTTTTGTTGGTGGATTCACTCTATTAGCCCAGAGACAGATCCACATAATTTTCAGACTATTTAATACACGTGTTCAATCGCCCAATAGATTACTATTCAAAAGAAAGATTTAGCTGAACTATGGTTATATTTTAATATTATTTGTTTTATTGTCAAGTCATAGTTAATCTATAAGTTGGCTATTTTCAGCCGACTTTGATGAAGACACCAATTAATATCGTATGCAGATGAAGCCATGGTGAGAGGAAAGAGAAACGTGGAGAGAAAAGCAGGTGGGGCAAAAATTGGTTCAAAAATGGTTGACTTGAGCATGTCTAAAAGAGCATGGCCTTTCTAGGTACGTGTTGCGTCAAAATAAACTGTTACCGAACAAGGTATGGTTGCGTCATAAAT
>CAZFRL010000036.1:0-17231 GCA_964521325.1 uncultured Dehalococcoidales bacterium
GGAAGAGGACTCCACGATGACTAAGGCTTATTTCACCGGGTTTTGGCCAGTGTCCGCCACCTACTAACCCCGCATTTGAGATGGTGTGGTGGGGGGAACGGAAGGGTCGCTGTCTAATCAGGGGAGTATTGGACGGAAGGAGACCGCTTACACTATATATCTTGGTAACCTCCAAGGCTTCCTCGTTATTCATTGGCGGAAGTATAGCCGGTAGCGAGCGGGCAAGCAGTGTTTTACCACTTCCTGGAGGTCCCATCATTACTACATTATGCCCTCCCCCAGCAGCCACTTCCAGGGCCCGTTTGACATGCTCTTGTCCTTTGATATGAGCCAGGTCAGTAGCTGAGGCGGCAGGAGGGATGTATTCTTGAGCTTCATCAAACTTATACTCCGGAGCTGGTATTTCTCCACGGAAATAGCTGACTAACTGAGGTAGTGAGGCGACAGGAATGATTTTGGTGCCTTCCACTAAGGATGCCTCCTCGGCATCAGCTTCAGGCACGATTATTGTGGACATTCCTTCCTGGTGAGCCAGAGCCACCATAGGCAGGATGCCATTAGTATGGCGTAAGCTGCCATCTAAGGACAGCTCACCAAGGAGAACAGCTTGAGAAACATCAGCATATACCTGCTCCGAGCTGAGAAGGATGCCAACAGCAATGGGTAAATCATAAGCCGGACCTGCTTTCTTGAGGTCGGCAGGGGCAAGATTAACCACAATTCGCTTCATCGGGAAAGTACAGCCGGAGTTTCGGATAGCGGCGCGGACCCGCTCTCTTGCCTCCTGGACGGCGGCGTCAGGCAATCCAACGATAGTAAATAGCGGTAAGCCAGGCGAAATATCTACCTCAACCTCAACAATAGCCCCCTCCAGTCCTACAACAGCACAGCTTATTACCTTAGCTAGCATAACTCACCAAGTCCCCTTATGTTACAGCGAGGCCTTCTATGTGTCAACGGAATCGCCTGTTCATCAATATGAGCTAGTTCAGATAGATAGGTGACACCTCAAAGCAAAAGGTGTCCTCTATTGCAAGTTGGCATGATTATAAATTGGGAACATGCTCTGGTAGTCCTTTGTGTCATTGCGAGGCACAAAGTGCTGAAGCAATCTCTAGGATGGGATTGCCACGCCTTCGGCTCGCAATGACAAGGGGGGTGATGTGTCACTAATCATATGAACGAGTACATAATATTGAAATCATTCGGGGGATACTGTTATAATCTGGCGATGATTATTGATTTCCATACCCATGTATTTCCACCCCAGATAAAGAAAAACCGCAGTAAGTATGTTGATAGCGACCCCTGTTTCGCTATCCTCTACTCCAAGAAGGATGCCAAGCTTGCCACTGCTGATGAACTCATTGCCAGTATGGATAGAGATGGGGTTGATATTTCAGTTATTACTAATATCGGCTGGACTACTCATGAGCTGTGTGTTGAAACCAACGACTATATATTAGACTCAGTAGCCCGCTACCCCCAGCGTTTGGTAGGCTTTTGTACTGTTCAGCCGCAGTCGTATGAAGCAGCCATTGCTGAAATTGAGCGCTGTGCAGAAGCAGGAATAAGAGGCGTTGGTGAGATGAGACCAGATACGCAATTATTTGACCTCATGGATGGAGAGCTGATGGAGCCCTTAATTGAGGTATTACGGAAATATAAGCTACCTTTACTCATTCATGCCTCTGAGCCAGTGGGTCATAGCTATCCGGGCAAGGGGAGCACTACCCCTGATATGCTCTACCCCTTTATTACTAGCTTCCCTGACCTAACCATAGTGTGTGCCCACTGGGGTGGTGGTTTACCCTTTTATGCTTTAATGCCTGAGGTAAAACAGGCTATGAGCAACGTCTTTTTTGATACGGCGGCTTCGCCCTTTCTGTATGATTCTCAGGTATATAACCAGGTTATCCAGCTGGTTGGAGCCGACAAGATTCTTTTCGGTAGTGACTACCCCCTGCTAACACAGAGTCGGTTAATAACGGAGATTAGGTCTCTGGATTTGCCTGCGGAGACGGAGAGCCTGATTCTATCAGGTAATGCCCAGAGGCTACTAGGCATTAAAGGCGGGTAAGACTTAAACGATGGAACAAGTTCGCTCCTTTATTGCTATTGAGCTACCTGAGGGGCTAAAAGTAGAGCTTATCCAGTTGCAGGGCCGGCTGAAGTTGGGCGAACAGTCTTGGGTGAAGTGGGTTGACCCCAATGGTATCCACCTGACACTAAAGTTCCTGGGCAATATCGCTGTAGGTAGGATTAACGAGATAATTAGGGCGATGGAAGAAGCTGTCCTGGGAATATCCCCCTTCCATCTCGAGGTTAGGGAACTGGGAGCTTTCCCAAACTTTAAGCGAGTCCAGGTAGCCTGGGTGGGGGTAAGGGGGAAGGTAGACAAGCTAGTCCAGCTTCAGCAACGCATTGATTCTAATCTGGCTCCTCTGGGCTTTGCTATTGAAACCCGACCGTTTACAGCCCATTTGACCCTGGCCCGCCTTCGTGACCGGGCATCACCTGATGAGCGGCAAAGGTTTGGGCAGCTTATCGCTGGCGCTAGATTTGAGTCAGCTTATACCATTAAAGTAGATGCAGTTAGCCTGATGAAGAGTCAATTAACCAGGGAAGGTGCTATTTACAGTCGGCTTAGTTCAGTTGGGCTAAACAAGCCCTTGTCAGCAGCCACTACTTAGTGTATACTGCAGGAAACTAAATTTCGGTTTGGGAGGTGGACCTCGTGGAACAATTTAATTTACCCAAATGCCAGAAGTGTAACTCCGGAGACCTGGTGCCCCTGTCTGATTTTGGCAGTCAAGGGGCAGCCATTCACTACAAGGCCTGGGTTTGCACCAATCCTGACTGCGGCTTTAACCTGAAAATCAGGAATGGTGATATTTACATTAATGAACCCATTATGAGCGGGACGCTCCACACTACTCGTTCCCGCTCATAATGGGTTCACATTGAAGCCCTAGATTATGGATGGGAGCTGTGCTTCCTCAGTTAGCTAAACTTAAGGGGACGGCACTTGACCTTTTGTTTCCACAATGGTGTATCGGTTGTGGCAAGGAAGGTGATTTTCTTTGCTCCTCTTGCCGCCATTCACTACCTCGGATTATGCCCCCGCTGTGCCCTATGTGTGGTAAATCCCAGCCCAGTGGTATACTTTGCCCAAGCTGTGTTAGCTGGCAGGCAGAGATAGATGGCATTCGCTCCCCGTTCCGATTTGACGGGGTAATGCGCCAAGCCATTCATCAGCTAAAATACCGAAACCTTAGAGCTCTGGCTGTGCCTCTGGCTAATTTGCTAAGCGATTATCTCATCGCCAACCCTCTACCTGGAGAGGTTCTGGTGCCGGTGCCACTACATCACAAACGGTTGAGGGAGCGTGGTTACAATCAATCTAGCCTGCTGGCTCAGCAGCTAGGCAAGCTCACCAATTTACCGGTGGTGGATGACTGCCTTATCCGCTTGCGACATGCACCTCCCCAAGCCAGAACATTAACTGTGGATGAACGGCGGAGCAATGTAGCCAACGCCTTTACCTGTCGCGACCACAGACTAAAGGATAAGCAAGTGCTACTTATAGACGATGTCTCCACTTCTGGAGCTACCCTTAACGCCTGTGCTACGGTACTAAAAGCTACCGGAGCGACTTCAGTATGGGGGCTGGTGCTGGCTAGGGAGATTTAGGATAATTAATTCATGAAAAGAAAAATATTCTTATATTTGGCCATAGTTTGTTTTGTCGCTATCATAGCTATATTTATCGTTGATGGCTACATGGGTATCTACGATACTATCTATATAACCGCCGGGGAATGGGAGCAGAAGGTAGAACCTGACGTCTGGTCGAGAGAAGGTAGGACTTGGTCAACAGGGGTTGATTGGGGTGAGTCAGTTCATTTTCGTTATGAAATTGATAATCGCCTTTTCTCTTCTTATTCCACCCCCATACAGGTATCGGTATGGAAGGAAAATAACAAGATTATTGATTTATTTTCTGAGGATAAATTGATAGAATCGTTTGATAAAGTTACCGTGGAGTGGACTGTAGACACCAGGCAGCTGGAACCGTATCAGGATAGCGAGGCGCGGCGTCAGGCGTACACGGTAAAGATAAAGACGGCTGAAGCTGAGCGCAGTATACTCCTTGACGTGTTTCGCGAGGTGGTACCACTCCAACCTCCTGTTGTTCGTTAGGGGTCTTAGAAAATGAGAGCTTATATATTATATGGCCTTGGTATTGTGTTATGTATCTCCGGTGTAGCCTATCTAGCCGCCGAGTATATAAAATATCTTTCTGAGCCGGGGAAACTGGCTTGCCTTCTTCTACTAATAGGTATGTTTGCTTTCTTTGGCAAGTACTTTAAGGAAATAGGCTGGTGATTTAGATGTTAACGGCTATAGCTATAATGTTATCGCTGGCTTTTATTGGCTGGATAAGCTGGCAGGCAGCCAAGAGAAAGCAAATTAAAGCTCACATAGCGATGTATGGACTTTCTTGCCTGACTAGCATATTTACCCTTGCCTTTTTCCTGACTATGGATATACCAAAAATAATTAAGGTGGTAGTTTGTATTATCTTGGGCGCCATTTTAATATTCCTAGCAGCCTGGCAACAACGGCGCCAGCAGCGCGGTCAGCCCTGACCTTTTTCCCAGAGGGGTATAGCTTCCCTTCTAAAATTCTCCCTTTGAACGGGGAGATAAAGGGGGATGAGGCAACTAACCATCTTTTGGAAGTGTGAACCGATGGAGCCACAGATAACTGGTAAGAATGTAGAGCTGTCACCAGCAGTGCTCCGCTATATTGAGCGCAAACTGGGTAAGCTCAGCCGCCACTTACCTAACATTATCGAGTCTAAGGTAGAACTATTTGAGGAAAAGACAAGGTCTCCCCAGCAACGCTTTGTGGTGCAGGTAACCATAGACAGCAGTGGCACCCTGCTCCGTAGTGAAGGGGAGGGAAAAGACCTGTTCACAGCCATTGATAAGGTAGCCGCCATTATGGAGCGTCAAATTGAGCGTTACAAAGGTAAGCGGTATAACAAGGGGAGAGGTAGCTCATTGGCTAGAGGTGGGTTCAAGGAGGAAATTGAGCCAGCACCACCTCCACGAAAGGTAGTCAGGGTTAAGCGGTTTGCCGTTAAGCCGATGTCAGTAGCTGAAGCTGTAGACCAGATGGAGCTTTTAGGCCACGATTTCTTCCTCTTCTTCAACGCTGATAGTGAAGAGCTTAACCTGTTATATCGGCGAAAGGATGGTAATTACGGTCTGATTGAACCTGAGCTAGATTAGGAGATAACCAAAGGGAACCGCTTACTATATAGATTAAGAATAGCGCTTAAACGGGCACAGCCTCTTCAGGCTACCTTAATCTATAAACTCCAGCCAGTCAATTATTCACTCGTAGCGCTGGCTAGCTGTTCTTGCAGAGGGTTAGCCACGAGTCCCCACCTACCTGGCGGCCAGATTGTTATCCAGGCTTTACCAATTATGCTCTGGCGGGGCATTGTCCACCCAGTATGTGAATCACCACTGTTATTGCGATTGTCACCGAGAACAAAATAGTTATTTTCTGGGATTTCATATTCGTGGAAGATATAGGTAGGGGGGTCTTTAATATAAGGTTCGTCCAGTGGTGAACCATTAACATACACCGCTCCCATTTTTACCTCCACAGTGTCGCCAGGCAAGCCAATAATGCGCTTGATCAAGGTTGCTTTTGGGTTGTCCGGTAGGTTAAACGTAACTATGTCACCTGCCTCAGGTTCGTGGAATTTATAAGAAACCTTGTTTATTAACAGCCGTTGACCGATTTGAAGGGTAGGCTCCATGCTACCGGTTATAACAACCGAGGTCTGGATTGTGGCACGGAGTAGAAAGAAGATTATCAAAGCCACTACTAGTGTTACCAAGATATCACGCAAAAGGGTTCTCATTAATTAGCCCCCTTCTAGATTCAATCCCAATTATACCCTAATGGTATTTATTATTCCAGAGAACCCAGTTGAGCGCCATGTCATTTATCGTTCTTCCCCATAAACGACGCTTATTGACAGAAGTTGCACTTTTTTGGAGGGGGGTGCTAGAATGGCAATAGCATGGATTATATGGAGCAGGCACTCTGTCTAGCTAAATTAGCCCTGGGGCAGGCTAGCCCTAACCCAGCGGTAGGGGCGGTAGTAGCCAAGAATGATGTAGTTGTAGGGCAAGGCTATACGCAACCACCGGGTTCTCACCATGCCGAGGTAGTAGCCCTAAAGCAGGCGGGTGAAGAAGCCCGAGGCGGGGCGATGTATGTTACTTTGGAGCCATGCTGCCACCATGGTCAGACTCCGCCGTGCACCCAGGCAATTATTGCTGCTGGTATTACTGAGGTTCATCTGGCTATGCTTGACCCAAATCCTCTGGTTTCAGGTCGAGGCAAAGACGAGCTGGAGAAAGAGGGCATTAGGCTATATGTGGGTGAGCATGAAGAAGAAGCTAAACAGATTAATGAGGCTTATACCAAGTTCATTACTACCGGCATGCCTTTTGTCACGGTAAAATTTGCTGTAAGCGTGGATGGGAAGATTGCTACTAAGAGTGGCGACTCTAAGTGGATTAGCGGTGGCGAGGCGAGGAAGTATGTTCATAATTTGCGTTATACTGCTGACGCTATTATGGCTGGAGTAAACACCGTTCTGGCTGATAACCCTCATCTCACCTGTCGGTGTAGCGGGGGCAGGGGAGGAACAGCCAGAAAACAACCGCTCCGGGTAATTGTGGATGGTAAAGGACGAACACCGTTAACTGCTCGTATATTTAGTGAACCAGGCACCACGCTTCTGGCGCTGAGCAGGCCAGTTAAGCCAGAGGAGGCAGCAGCCTTTGCTCGAGTTGATGCTGAGCTTTTAGAATTACCTTCGTCAGAAGAAGGGCTGGTAGACTTAGAGAGATTGCTAAAAACACTAGGTGAGCGTGGCATTACCAGTATTTTAGTTGAGGGGGGTGGAATTCTTTTTGGCTCTCTGTTTGACCATAAGCTTATAGATAAGGTTATTGCTTTTATTGCCCCCCTTATTATTGGCGGGAAGGAGGCGAAAACGGCCGTTAGCGGTAAAGGGGTTGATAAAGTAGCTAGCTCAGTTAAATTAGGGCATATTAGGGTTGAAAAGCTTGGCGAAGATTTGATGGTTAGCGGATATGTTGAGGAGTGAGGGTGTTTACCGGGATTATAGAAGAGGTTGGTCGAGTTATTTCAGCGGGACCAGGAAAGCTTACTATCGCTGCTAGCGATGTTCTCCAGGGAATGGAATTTGGTGAAAGCATTGCTGTTAACGGAGTGTGCCTCACCATAACCAGTTTTAATTCTAATTCATTTTCTGTTGATATGATGCCGGAGACATTGAAGCGGACTAACCTTGGTCTAGTTTCTGCTGGGGATGAAGTTAATCTGGAACGACCTCTAGCTCTAGGTGGGCGCTTGGGAGGACATTTGGTGCAAGGGCATGTGGACGATACAGGCAGGGTAACCTCTGTCACCTGGGATAATGAAGCAGTGATAATGGGAATTGAAGCCCCACCCGAAGTGAGGCGCTATACGGTAGAGAAAGGCTTCATTGCTGTTGACGGGGTCAGTCTGACTATCATAGCTAAAGATGCCGACTCATTCTGCGTTTCTGTGGTTGATTATACTCGGAAACACACTAATTTGGGTGGTCGGCGAGTCGGTGACCCAGTTAACCTGGAAGTGGACATTATCGCCAAATATGTGGAGCAACTCAGTCAGCCTCATAGCCCAGGTGTAACCATTGATTTTTTACAGGAGCACGGGTTCTTAGTCGGTTAATTTATTCTATTTTCGATTGAGGAGGGATAAGCATGGGCTTATCAAGCATCCCTGAAGCTATAGAGGACATAAAAGCAGGCAAGTTTCTTATTATAGTTGATGATGAAGATAGAGAAAACGAAGGCGACCTGGCTATAGCTGCCGAGAAGGTTACTGCTGAAGTTATTAATTTTATGACACTGCACGCCAGGGGGTTGGTTTGCCTGCCTATTACAGGTAAGCGGTTAGACGAATTGAATATTCCTCTGATGGTGAGGGAGAATACATCAAGGTTTTCTACCGCCTTTACCGTCTCTATTGAAGCGAAACATAGGGTAAGTACAGGTATTTCGGCAGCGGACAGGGCAGAGACCGTAAGAACTGTAGTTGACCTGGAGAGTAAGCCCGATGATTTAGTCCAGCCGGGGCATATATTTCCACTACGAGCCAGGGAAGGGGGTGTCCTGGTACGGGCAGGGCATACCGAATCTATAGTCGATTTGGCTCGGCTGGCTGGCCTCTATCCAGCAGGGGTTATCTGCGAGATTTTGAATGAAGACGGCTCCATGGCACGACTACCCCAACTCGAGATGTTGTCGCAGAAATATGAGATTAAGATTGTAACTGTAGCCGACCTTATTGCCTATCGCCGCCGTCATGAGAAGCTGGTACACCGGGTAGCTGAGGCTAGGTTGCCAACAAGATATGGTGAGTTTACTGCCATTGCCTATAAAAGTAATATAGACCCAAATGAACACTTAGCCCTGGTAATGGGGGATATAACCACCGATGAGCCGGTTTTAGTCCGAGTTCATTCTGAATGTATTACCGGCGATGTATTTGGTAGCCTTCGCTGTGATTGCGGTGAGCAGGTTGCTCTGGCAATGCAAAGTATTGCCGAGGAGGGGCAGGGAGTTTTACTGTATATGAGGCAGGAAGGACGAGGCATTGGCTTCCATAATAAGATTCGCGCCTATGCTCTTCAAGATAAAGGACTGGACACCGTGGAGGCTAATCTATCCTTAGGCTTTGCCCCAGACCTGCGGGACTACGGGATAGGTGCCCAAATACTGGTTGACCTAGGCTTACACAGCATCCGACTGCTTACCAACAACCCCAAAAAGGTGATAGCTCTGGAGGGTTACGGGCTAAAGGTAGTAGAGACAGTACCCATTGTTACCCCTCCCAATCAGTATAACCGCCGTTACCTAGAGACAAAACAAAAAAAATTAGGCCATCTCCTAGAAATACCAAGCACTGCCGATGATTAAGGCAGTAATAAAAATGAGGAGAAAGTAATGAGTAAGCGTTACGAAGGTATATTACTGGGAAAGGGACTGAAGTTTGGGCTGGTTATCTCCCGCTTTAATGATTTTATTACCAAGAAACTACTTGAGGGAGCACAGGATGCCTTGCTTCGCCATGGTGTTAACGAGGAGGATATAGAGATTGCCTGGGTGCCAGGCTCATTTGAAATTCCGCTGGTAGCCAAGAAATTAGCCCAGACTAAACGGTATGATGCTGTTATCTGTCTTGGTGCTGTGATTCGTGGAGCAACCCCTCACTACGAATACATTGCCGCTGAGGTCACTAAGGGCATTGCTAAGGTGGGTTTAGAGACCAGCCTGCCGATTGCTTATGGCGTAATTACTGCTGATAGCCTAGAACAAGCTATCGAGCGGGCAGGGACCAAGATGGGAAATAAGGGCTTTGAAGCTGCAGAGAATGCCATCGAAATGGCTAATCTGGTCAAGGAGATAGGCTAATTTTTAACAAGGTACTGACAGAAAAGATAGCAGATTTATCCTCCCCCACTTGAAGTATCTTACCTGAGATGTAGCCCATTGGTGAGATTAATTCAGTCGGTAACCTTGTAGACTATATCCCCTCTTCGTACCCGCTCACTAACCTTAATGCCAACAGAGTCACCAGCTTTAGCCTGTTCAACATCCGCATTATTAATCTGCATTGAGTCAACAGTGAATTCAAGGTCGGTAGTGTGACCTTTAATATGGATTTTATCACCCACTTCTAAAGTCGTGATTAACTCAATGCCAGCTACTACTGGTCGGGCAAAGAAATCGGATACCTTTCCGATTGCCTCCTCAGGCATTTGGCCACCTCCTTTTACGTTTAGTATTAGGTAACGGGCTATTTACTGCTAAAAATAGTATATGCTATCTAGTTTGTGTAAATCAAGATTATGGAAATTACTTTGGTGCAAGCTGATAAACAATCTCAATATTTACCCTTTTGACATAGCACTAACTGTCACATATAATTAGTTTAATAGTAATCACCTGAAGGATGCAGCCATGGCAAAGAAAGATGAACTCAATGTAGCCGACCGAGAGCAAGCGCAGAGTATTGAACACCTTAAACGGCATCTGGATATGTTAGACCAGCGTTTAGATAATATTGATTCAGTAGTTACAGCACTCGTTGAACGAGTAATGAAACAGCCTATTGCTCTTACTATAACCTGCCCCAACTGCGGCAAGAATATCGAGATTGCCATCATCGGTGGTGAGAAGCCGACAGGATAAAGCTTCTGAAAATTTCAATATGAAATCCTAAAGAATAGGCAGGTATCTTTTTAGTTCATACTCAGTTACCTGAATGCGATATCGGTCCCACTCAATCTGCTTATTTTTGATAAAGCTATCAAAGACATGGTCACCAAGTGACTTCCTTACCACTTGGCTATTTTCGGTTAAGATTATAGCCTCAAACAGGTCCACTGGTAGGCTACCTATGCCCCTCCGCTCTCTCTCTTCGTTACTCATTTCAAAAATATTCTCTTCAATAGGGTCAGCCAGTTCATATTCCTGCTCAACACCCTCCAGACCAGCGGCTAGCATCACGCTAAAAGCCAGATAAGGATTGCAGGCGGGGTCTGGAACCCTGAATTCAATTCTGGTAGAATCCTCCTTCCCTGGTTGATACTCAGGAACTCTAACCATGTCTGACCTGTTTCTCCGCGCCCAGGAAAGGTATACCGGTGCTTCATATCCAGGCACCAGACGCTTGTAGGAATTAACCCACTGACTAACAACCGCTGTAATTTCTGGAGCATGTTTCAGCAGCCCAGCAATATAGTGTTTGGCTATTTGGGTTAGATAAAATGGGTCATTTCCGTCAAAAAAGGCATTTTTATCTCCTTTAAACAGTGACTGGTGGACATGCATACCACTGCCGTTGATACCTAAGACAGGCTTAGGCATAAAGGTAGCATAGATACCATGCTTTTGAGCCACCTGTTTAATAACCAATCGGCAGGTCATGATATTATCGGCCATGGTTAGAGCATCACTATAATGTAGGTCTATCTCATGCTGGCTAGTAGCCACTTCATGGTGACTATATTGAACCCTGATACCCATCTGTTCTAAGGCGAGTACGGTTTCCAATCTTAAGTCACTGGCTATATCCGGGGGTGTCAAATCAAAATAGCCCCCTTCATCCAGAAGATGCGTTCCCCCAGCACTTTGGAAGTAGAAGTATTCTACCTCCGGTCCCACATTGAAGGTATAACCCGTGTCAGCGGCTCTTTTGAGGTTCCTCTTGAGCACATATCGGGGGTCACCTTCAAAGGGTTGCCCGCCGGGTCTCAGAATGTCACAGAACATTCTGGCTACCGGGTGCTCCTGCAAGCTCTGGGGGAGGACTTGGAAGGTGGTAGGGTCAGGCAGGGCTAACATGTCACTCTCATCAATCCTGGCAAAGCCTTCAATAGATGAGCCGTCAAACCCCACACCATTTGTTAGCGCAACCTCCAATTCCCTTGGGGTGATGGAGACACTCTTGAGAAAACCCAGGATGTCAGTGAACCATAGCTTTATTGATTTGATATCTTTATCTTTAGTTGTCTTGAGGACACTCTCTTTGGCCTTTCCCCTTTCCTCAGACATTTTATAATCCCCCTTATTGATTATTTCTCCGTAATCTAGTACAGTATACACTGAATTGCACCAAAACTCTAGAGATGTGTCCAAACTTAACACAAGACCCAGAATTTACGATGGAGGGTAAACATTGGAAATAGCAGCTAGAATAAACCGAACTAAATACGACGTCTTCCGGTGGAGATGTGAGCTAAGTATATCAAAGAAGCTAGCCCTAGCGCTTGGTATAGCCTGCCTTACCGGACTTCTTGCCCAGGCTAGATTCCTGCTCCCATGGAGTCCGGTACCAGTGACAGGGCAAACCTTTGCTGTCCTCCTGGCTGGTGTGCTCCTAGGGAGGTGGTGGGGGGGTGCAAGTTTGGCTATGTATGCCGGACTTGGTGTCGCCGGAGTCCCTTGGTTTGCTGGCTGGAGCAGCGGTGTGGGTTACCTTGTCGGACCCACCGGGGGATACATACTCGGTTTCATCCTGGCTGCCCTTTTCCTAGGTCACTTTACTGATACCTATGTTAGGTCAAGAAGCTTCCTAAGCATGTTAGGACTCATGCTTTTCGCCAACTTTGTTCTGATTTATGTTCCAGGGCTCTTTCACCTTGGTTTATGGCTCAATGTATTGAAAGGGGAACCGGTAACCTTTATCACCCTCCTCGGGATGGGGGCTATTCCTTTCATAGCTGGTGATATAACCAAGGCTGTCATAGCGGCTGCCATAGCCAGGGGAATAACGCCTAAATTAGCCTACAACCGGGAGGTAGATAAAGATAAATGGGCAAAATGGCGTATTCCTTAAAAAGTGGCAGTCGTAGGTAAGAGACATCTAAGCTTATAACCTGATTATAAGCACGTCATATTGCGTTCGGGATTGTTTGCTTGACCGGCGGGAAGGCATCCAGTTAGAATTATTGCTGTATAAGGGGGCGGTTAGCTCAGTTGGTTAGAGCGCTGCGTTGACATCGCAGAGGTCACTGGTTCAAATCCAGTATCGCCCACCATGTCAGCATTTCACATAACGAGGAACTGCCACTAAGGGAGTTGCTAGAGGCATTATTGGGAGCCGAGGGGAGGAGGAGGTTGGCGTTGAGACGCATGACCAATACGGAGTTATTCCAGCTCTACGACAGCGAACTGGTACTGAGGTTGCACTCCCCTAAAAACCTCAGCGACACTAGAAAAATTCTAGCCAGATTCAATCAATACCTTGGTAACTATCCACCTTCACCTGAGCTTGCCAAATCATTCCTAGCACAGTATGCCGACCGCAAGCCTCGTACGCTATACCGCTATGCCCAGATGCTTAGGATGTTCATGAAGTGGTACGGTGAGTCTATGGATGACTTCAAGGTGAGAGTACCCAAGACGCTACCACCATATACAAAGGATAGCGATGTTGAAAAACTATTTCATGCTATTGAGACTAAAGAAACTCATAAAGGGAATATAGTTCGTGATAGCCTGCTGGTGGAACTCGCGCTTAAGACCGGCATGAGGCGTGGCGAACTGGCTAGCCTTGAAGCTCACCACATTCACAAAGATTTCCTTGTAGTACGCGAAGGTAAGAATAAAAAAGACAGGGTTATTCCCTTATCCCCACCGATAGCCTTGCGACTGAAGAATTTTGTTGAGGGCAAGAAGCCCAACGACAAAGTATTTGGACTTGCACCACCTTCAATTACTATGAAAATCAAAGGGTTTGCTAGGCGAGCCGGGATTGATAATATACATGCTCATACTTTGAGACATAAGTTTGCTACAGATTTGTTAGAACATGGCGCTGATGTTAGGTCAGTACAGCATCTGCTTGGGCATGAAAACCTATCGACTACTCAGGTTTACCTGTCGATTACAGACAGAAGGCTTCGTGAGGCGGTCAATTTACTCAGTGAAACCGAAGAAAAAGGAAGTAGCACTATATCAGAAAAACCAGCCGATAGCAAAAAGCAAACAAAGTATCTGACTGATCTGCAACCGGTAGTTACTATAAAAGACATTTATAAACCTCCGAGTCTTGACCCTGATGTCTTGAGTAGAGAATATTTCTCACACTTTATAGTGCGAAATGAGGGAAATAGCCCGGCCATAGAAATTGAGATGGCGCTACTCGATAATAGACTGGAATGGCTCGACAAGTACCGAGAAACCATGCTGAGAGCTAATGAGAGCCTAGAATTTAGGCCTACTTTGTATCGACCTAAGGGAAAAGTACTACATACTATGCCAGTATAAGCAAATCCCTTCTCAAGATGAAGATGAGAGGTGGGCTCAAACTTGGTTACCGTTCAACCTATCAAAAGCGAGCAAAAAAGGTGAGGTATACGTGGCACCAGGTGAATTGGAGTTCAAGTTCGGGATTCCTAAGAAGGACAAAATTGGAATATTTTTGAATAAGCCAAAATGAGTAAAATCTCCAACAAATGACACCCTGAACCTAAGTCAGGGTATCAGATAATTAATTACTATGTAGATAATCACTTAAAATCAAGCTTAATTTATTCACGAATATACACGATTTATATACTTCGCTAGACATTAATGAATTGCCAGAATGACCTTTATTTATAATAGAAGGAGGTTTATAATTAATATAAAATTGGTTGTATCTGCTCTGAAAGGGTAATTCTATGGCTAACGGTGATATATCTTGGACTAATCCTAGCGTATTAAAATTTGCGGGCAAATCTGATCCAATTGAATTGATAACCCAGAAGGCTGAGGATGAAGTGCTTCGAGCTATACAAGCTGGTTGGCAAGGACCTCCCTTTGATCCCTTTATACTAGCTGAGTACCTTGGGATACGCGCCATACCTCGAGAGGATGTGCTTGACGCAAGAATCGTACCTGCTGGATCGCGTAGATTACAAATAGAATTCAATCCTAATAGATCACGTGGGAGACTGCGTTTTTCTATTGCTCATGAAATAGCCCATATTCTTTTTCCAGACTGCTTTGAAAGCATAAGGAATAGAGAATTACATACTAGAATCAGTGAAGATGACTGGCAATTAGAACTGCTCTGTAATATCGCAGCTGCAGAGTTCCTTATGCCAGTTGGAAGCGAAATAGATTCACGAAGTCCTATTACGATTGATAATATACTTCGACTTCAGAAGGAATTTGATGTATCTACAGAGGCTATTTCGATACGGCTTGCTAAGATAACAAATGAGCCGTGTACAATTTTTGCAGCAGCACGTATTTTAGATGAAGAGACTGTTACCTCATATCGAACAGATTATAGCATTCTTTCTCGCGCTAGCAAATTAGAGATACCGAGAGGGCTAGAGTTTCAAAATACTATATTATCACAGTGTACGGCAGTTGGTTATACAGCAAAAGGTAAAGAACGGGGTTTTGGCAGTCTTCCGGAACTATATTTAGAATGCGTTGGTATTCCGCCTTACCCTGGTAGATATTATCCACGCGTGATCGGAATTGCTCGTGCCACAACTAATGCAGAAGTAAGGGTGTCAAATCTCACTTTATTGCGAGGAGACGCTCTAGAACCGCGAGGAACAGGGGAAAGAATTATTGCTCATATAGTAAATGATAAAACTCCCAATTGGGGTGCAGGCTTTGGACGAGCTGCAAAAAAGGAGTATCCCTCGGCACAAAAGGATTTTTCTGAGTGGGTAACACAGAATCCCAACGATTTCTTCCTCGGAAACGTTTACATGTCTACAATTTCAGATGAGTTAAGTATAGTACATATGATTGCCCAACAAGGGTATGGACAATCCATAAAACCACGAATTCGATATGCCGCACTTAAGGATTGCCTCGAGAAGTTAAAAGATATCGCTTTAAGTCAAGGAGCTAGCGTCCATATGCCGCGTATTGGTACGGGATATGCAGGCGGCAATTGGAGTTACATTCTTGAACTGATAGATGAAATACTCGTAAGAAATAATGTTGATGTCACAATTTACTTACTTCCTGATTATGAGCCTGTAGAAGCACAAGGCATACTAAATTTACGCGTTGGAATCCAGTCATAGCTGAATAGGTAAAGAAATATGGCTAATAGGATTATCATACTATCGGGACCGATATCCTCCGGTAAGTCTACTTTGGCCGAAGGGCTTGCACAGAGATTCAATATGACCATCCTTAAAACCAGCAAAGTACTTCAAAGGCAAGGCAGAAGGGAATTGGATGGAGACCGGAAAGTATTACAAGCTGAGGGGGAGCGTCTAGATAAAAAAACCCGAGGCAGATGGGTATTAGACGAACTGATGAAATTGATTGGCCAAAACCCTTCAATTACTGAAATAATAATTGAGTCCGTTAGGATAGAAGAACAGATCTCGGCGATACGGGAAGCATTTGGCCCAATCGTTATTCATGTCCACTTAACAGCCCCAATTAATGAGCTTGAGCAAAGATACTATAGACGCCGTGAAATAGGGAAAGAAAAAGACTTCAAATATTCCGATGTTAAAGAAAATAGGACAGAAAAACAAGTAGAAAATTTAGCGAAAATAGCGGATATCGTAGTAGACACCAAGAGATGTACCGAGCAGGATATTTTAATTAGGACTGCGAGCTACCTCAGAGTCCGTACTGGAAGGGGTACTGGATTTGTTGACGTTATCGTTGGAGGACAATATGGTAGCGAGGGCAAAGGACAGATAGCTGCATATTTAGCGAGAGAATACGACCTCTTGGTCAGAGTCGGGGGACCGAATGCTGGTCATAAAGTTTTTGAGGAGCCTGAGCCCTATGCTCATCATCAACTTCCATCCGGTACAAGGAAGTGTGATGCTAAGCTTCTTATTGGGCCAGGGGCTGTATTAAACCCAAGAAGCTTGTTAAAGGAGATTTCGGATTGTAAGGTTGATAAAGAACGACTATGTATTGATAGAAGTGCAATGATCATCACAGATGAAGATATTGAGAGTGAGGCCGACCTAGTTAGAAATATTGGCTCAACAGGTCAAGGGGTTGGAGCAGCAACCGCGAGACGTATTTTAAAGAGGCAAAGATCTACTTTGTTAGCGCAACATATCCTTGAACTTCAGCCATTTCTAGGAAGTGCCAAAGAAATACTAGAAGACGCCTTTTCAAAAAACTGGAGAGTTCAACTCGAAGGTACACAAGGTACAGGATTAAGTCTCTTTCACGGTTCATACCCTCATGTTACTTCTAGGGATACTACTGCTCTGGGATGCTTAGCCGAAGCTGGCATTCCACCAAACCGAGTTCGTAAAGTCGTTATGGTATGCCGAACATACCCAATCAGAGTAGGAAATCCTAAAGGAAACACTTCAGGCCCTCTACGTGACATAAGTTGGGAGGAGATAGCAAGACGATCTGGATATAACGCCAACAGACTACGGGTATCTGAAAGAACCACAACCACTAATCGACCTAGACGTATAGGTGAATTTGATTGGGTGCTTCTTCATCATGCTACATTTCTTAATGGTGCCACTGACATTGCATTAACATTTACCGATTATATAGTGTCGTTTCTCAGGTTAATCTACCACCCACTATCAAGTTAATGTTCCACCC
>CAZFRL010000037.1:0-16364 GCA_964521325.1 uncultured Dehalococcoidales bacterium
TTTGAGGCAACGATACCACTTTCGGTAACAATAATTATGACGCAATTCGGGGGGTTGACAAATTCTTGGAGTGGAACTAAACTCAAGCCCCAATGAGCTAGGGGAAAGGAGGGCATTTAATATGAAAAAGGGAAGACTAAAGTATGTATACAAGGTAATAATAAGCATTGTTGTTTGTGAGGGTGCTGGCCTTATTGGCTCTATAGCTACAACCCCTGCAATCCCGACCTGGTATGCTGCTCTTGAAAAGCCTTCGTTTACACCACCCAACTGGGTATTTGCTCCGGTTTGGATTAGTCTCTATTTATTAATGGGAATAGCTGCATCTTTAGTGTGGCGTAAAGGGTCGGAGAATCGACCAGTCAAAGTAGCACTGTTCATTTTCTTGATACAGTTGATTCTAAATATCTTATGGTCATTAGTGTTTTTCGGGTTGGAGTCTCCCCTTTACGGGCTGGTCATAATAATACTGCTATGGATTGCGATAATAGTGACTATTGTAAAATTCTTCAAGATATCGATTCCAGCCGGGGCACTCTTAATACCATACATCGGATGGGTGACTGTTGCTGCATTATTGAACGGGTATATCTGGATGCTGAATCCTTAGATATTGCCTCAAGGTTAAAAATTTGGGGTTTGTATTTGAAGACTCACAAGCACTTTGGTTTACTATGCCCCAGACCAATTTATTACGGGGTTGACAAAGTCTTGGTGCGGAACTAGGATTATCCCTAAAATAGAAATATAGGGGGTGGACATGACAAGTAAGAAGCATTTCACTGCTGAAGAAGCTAAGAAAATCGGCGAGAGTCTGGGTATCGATTGGAGTCAATTCGATGTTGAACAGTATAGGATGGGGCTGGATGTCGAGTTAGAGCACGGTCTGATTGACCCTCATACAAATGTTACCAACGATGACCCGATAATGACGGGAAAGATTGCTCTGGCTCATCTTAATGAATTTCCAGATTACTATACAAGGCTTGAAAAGATGGAGAGGGAAGCCGAAGGTAAATTGTAATAATGATGTGGTTAATATCTATTCTTCCTTTTGTTCTAGGTGTTGCCCTTGTAGTCTTAACGATTAAACGCGTAGAGAAAGGTTCGCTGAGGAAGTTTCTGCTGACGGCTGGAGCATCGCTCATAGGATTTCCGGTCTTTGCTGCTCTCCATAACTTGTTTTATGCCTTTGCCAGGATGACGGATATCGTAATACTGGGGAAAATTCTTGAGTTTCTTGAGGCAGCTTTTTTCGTTGTCGCCGTCATTGTATGCCCGATAGGCTTTCTGGTGGGTTTGGTGGGTAGCATAGTTCTGATTGTGAGGAAGCGCAGGGCACGTGACCGTTTGGAAACAAAAGGAGAAGACAGTGATGCCTTGTAGAACTTCTTAAATAAGTGTGCCCAGGAAAGCATTGACTGTCTAGGCATTGACAGGGTCTTAAGGCAGGACTAAACTCGAGTTCCAGCATGTGAAATAACCTATTTTAACGGTGGTGGCTGGTGCCTTTTAGTTTGAGGAAGTAAGCGCTAGCAGTAGAACTGTGTAGCGTACGGGTGATAAGGCGATATGGGAAAGGAAACTTGTGAGCTTTGTGGATATCGAGGTGAGCCTGGGACTATAGGGAAATACCGTATTGTCCCCATAAAGGTTACGAAAGAGGCCGGTTTGCCAGAATCGGAAACTGTTAGACTTTGCAGTAATTGCCACCGGGAGGTAGGTGACTGGTATTCGCGGAATGTTGGTGATATGACCTATGACCCCAGAACCCAGCAATTCAGGCAGAAGTCTGCCACTGATCTGGTTAAGGAATATGAGGCTGCATACAGGGTGTTTGCCGAATACAAAAGGGGTCAGAGAAAGCTTAAAAGCCGTAAATAGTTGATTGTGCCACGGAGAGGTTAAACAGCGCCCCCTGCCTAAAGGGAAAATAGCCCAATGAGCAAAATTGGAGATAACAGAATGTATTACTTTGCCTATGCTTCTAATCTTAGTCGAAAGCAGATGTCGGAACGATGCCCTGATGCTGAGCCGAAATTCATAGCTACCCTCCCCAATTACAAGCTAATATTCACCGGGTGGTCGAGACAGTGGCGCGGTGGAGTCGCCAGCATTAAGCCGTTTAGAGGCGAGAAAGTCATTGGCGGGGTATATGAAATCTCGGAGAAAGGCTTGAGATTGCTGGATAGACGTGAGGGCTACCCGGCTGACTATGACCGGTTGAATATAAGGGTGATGACGGAGGATGGTGACCCGGTAGAAGCGGTAACCTACATCAGGCGGCAGCAGTCAGAGGAGACACGACCTTCACCGGAATACCTGGCGGTTATTCAGCAGGGCTGCAAAGACTGGGGAATTATTTAAGCCAGGCGGATTTGGAGATGTGCGGTATGCAGAAGGAGAGATTCGAGGCTCTGGTGGCAAGAGCACTTGGTGAACTGCCGTTGGAGTTTCGGAGTAGACTAGAAAATGTCGATGTGGTAGTGCAGGACTACCCGACATCGAGACAACTCGGTAGGACTAAAGTCAGGAGTCACACTCAGTTACTGGGGATTTATGAAGGGGTGCCTCAAACGAGGCGAGGCAGGCATTACGGTATGGTAGTCCCGGACAAGATAACTATTTTCCAAAAACCCATCGAGGCGGTAGCCCGGTCGGATAAGGAAATTGAGATGGAGATACAAAGGGTGGTGCGCCACGAGATAGCTCACCACTTTGGTAGTGGCGAAAGAACCCTACGCCGTCTGGAAGCCGAGAAGTCAAGGCGCAGACGGACAAAGGAAACAAGATGAGTGCCTTTGGTGCCACTCTTGCCTTTCTGGCTATGCCGACTGTTAGGGTGCTGATTAGGGAGTAGGACTAAAGGATTGACTTTGGAGTCTAGACCTGATAGCGTCTAGAACGTATAGTATCCCATGTTCAAGGGTTAAATCCTTACTATATGTGGAGAAATCATATGCGAGAGAATATTCGTTTAGCATATCGTGAAGCGTGTTAATGATTTGGTCAACGTCTTCTGTGTTAATAGGGTGTCTCGTTTCAACATCTATGTTTTTTGCAACATAGTCCCTATCTATGTGTGCAAGGGCAGTATTTCTCCATCTCCTGAGGTTAGAAATAGGTAAATCTCTCAGTTTTTGTCTGTCTTGTTCAACTTTTTCGGCTGTTATTTGACTCTTGAACTGTGCGGCTAGCTCATCGTATCTGCCTTCTCTGCGTAAGCGTTTCTTAAACGCTTGACTTGAGAAGATATTCTCGCTGTTTTCCTCTACAAAATCTAAGAAACCATTCATGTGTAGATGCTTCACTCTTTCTCTTTTGTCGAAGAATCTGTTTAGGCGTGTAAGTGCGGAATAAAGATGAGCATTTATTGTTAAGCTGAAAAAAGCGGGGGCTTGATTAAGCTCTTTAAGGTACTTATTTTTAATTTCCCTGATGTATTTAAGTATTGTGAAGTGCCAGTTTACAATATTGAGTTCGCTTCTGAGTTTCGCATGATACCTTGAAAATTCTTCTTCCGGAGTTGACATTTATTAGCTCACCTTTTACCCCAACACTATATTGTCTATCAGCCTGGTCTTGCCAATTTTTACTGCCAGGGATACTAATGCCGGGGGATTGACCGTTTCCAGCTCATCTAGGGTCTTTACATCGGCTATGCTGACGTAATCAATGGTGGCTAAGGGCTGTTTCTGGATGAGGGCTGTCATCTGCTGGCGCAGCTTATCGGCATCCTTTTCACCGTGTGAGTATAGTTGCTGTGCCAGGGTAAGCGCCTGATAGAGAACGGTGGCTGCCCGGCGCTCTTCGGGATTGAGGTAGGTATTGCGGCTGCTCATTGCCAGACCATCAGGCTCACGCACCGTGGGAACGGTAACTATTTCCAGGTTCATATTGAGGTCAGCCACCATCTTTTTGATGACTATTGCCTGCTGGGCATCCTTCTGCCCGAAGTAGGCTCTGGTCGGCTGTACAATATTCAATAGCTTGGCGACAATGGTAGTAACTCCTCTGAAATGACCGGGGCGCAACGCACCCTCCAGCCGTTCAGTGACCTGACCAACCTCTACCCAGCTACTGAACTGCGGTGGATACATCTCGTCTGTCGCAGGCATAAAGACAATGTCGGTTTCTTCCTTTTCCAGTAGAGCTAGGTCACGCTGGGGGTCACGGGGGTACTTCTTGAAATCTTCCTGCGGACCAAACTGGGTTGGATTGACAAATATACTAACTACAACTGACTGGTTTTTGACTCTGGCTCGTCTGACCAGAGCCAGGTGTCCTTTGTGGAGATAGCCCATTGTGGGGACAAAACCAACCGGCTCGGCGAGTTGCTGCCTCAGCCATTTCATTTCATCTATTTTTTCGACGACTTTCATCAGTCTTTAGAAGGGGAAGTGAGCCTATTTAGCCAGCCCGGCTAATATGCTTTCATCCATGGTGAAGCTTTGCTTGTCAGTGGGGAAGCTACCTGCCTTTACCTCGTCATAATATTCGGTAACGGCATCTTTGATAATATCGGTGAGCTTGGTATATTGCTTGGCATGCTTGGGGACAAAGTCGGTAAACGAGCCTAAAATGTCATTGATAACCTGAACCTGACCATCACAGCCGGCGCCGGCACCAATGCCAATGGTGGGGATGCCTGTTTTCTGGGTAATAAGTGTGGCTAGAGGAGCCGGGACAGTCTCCAGAACAATGGCAAAGGCTCCTGCCTCTTCCAGAGCCTGGGCATCTTCAAGCAGCCTGGCTGCTGTTTCCTGGGTCTTGCCCTGCACCTTAAAGCCGCCGAGCTGGTGACGTGACTGGGGGGTAAGTCCAATATGACCCATCACCGGGATACCACAATTTACAATACTTCTTATCTTTTCGGCTACGGTTACGCCGCCTTCAAGCTTGACTGCCTGGGCGCCTCCTTCTTGAATAAACCGGGCGGCGTTGCGCAGGGCGTCCTCAGTTGAGACATGATAGGTCATAAATGGCATATCGCCAATTACCATCGCCGTTTTTGTTCCTCTAGCTACAGCCTTGGTGTGGTGCAGCATCTCCTCCATAGTTACCGGTATGGTTGACTCATAACCAAGGACGACCATACCCAAGCTATCGCCGACCAGGATTAACGGTATTCCCACCTCATCAACTATCTTGGCTGTGGTATAGTCATAGGCGGTAAGCATGGTGATTTTCTCACCCTTTTGCTTCATTTCCTTTATTTGGTTTATAGTAACGCGCATTTTCTTTCTCTTAAAAAGGTATAGCCTCGGTCACCCGTTTAGTTTCAGTAATAGTGTTTGTGGCATCGACGTATATCAGTTTAGGGGTAAAATTATGAGCCTCCTCATCATCAACATGGCAATAGGAGAGGATAATGACGGTGTCTCCCTTGGCTGCTAGTCTGGCAGCAGCCCCGTTTATACAGATTTCGCCGTTTTCTCCCTCAATAGCATAGGTAGCAAAACGGGCGCCATTATTGATATTTAACACCTGGACCTGCTCGAAGGGCAGGATATCAGCTTCCCCCATTAGCTTTTTGTCAATGGTAATGCTACCTTCGTAGTCAATGTTGCTTTCGGTAACTCGAGCTCGGTGGATTTTGCTTTTAAGCATTATTCTCATTGGACTCCCCCTTACTTTAGTCTTATTGCGTTAAGATAGCTTGTAGCTCCTGTGCCTGTTTTTGGTCGATTTTTCCCTTTGCCAGAGCGATAGGGATGGTCTGGATGCCAAGTTCTCGGTAGGTGGAAAGCAGTCCGGGAGCTGTTTTTTGTAAAGCGTCAAGGTGTTTCTTAATCGTACCGGTATCACCACGGGCAATCGGTCCGGTGAGGCATTGAGGTATGCCGACGGTATCAATATTGTGAATCGTTCCACTTATCAGTGGCAGCAGCGCCTGGGTAGCTTGATTTGGTGAGATATTGAAGGTTTGCCACAGGTCGGTAGCCAGTTTGACCAAGGTTACCAGGTAGTTACAGGCAATGACCGCAGCCGCATGGTAGACTACCTTATCACTCGCCTTGAGCTCTATCCAGTGACCGTCAAGAGCGGTAGCCATGTCCTTGAGTGTGCTTAGTAGCGGTTCCTCTGCCTCCAAGGCAAAGGTTGAGCCGGGGATGTTTTCAATCGCCTGGCTTACACTGGCAAAAGTCTGGAGGGGATGAAAGACGCCAACCTGGGCACCCAATTTATTGGCTGGTTCCAGGGAAGCAGTTGAATCGGCACCGCTGCAGTGAACTACACTCTGCCCGGCGTGCCATTTAATTTCAGATGCCACAGAAGCGATGGCATCATCGGGGGTTGTGATGAAGACAAGCTCGGCAGCGTCAGCCACATCCTGGTTTTTATCAAAGGCATGGCAACCATTAACTGCCCGAGCCAGCTTTTCAGTTGAGGTTCGGCTTCGGCTGGATACGGCTACTACGCGGTAGCCCTTACTGCTCAGCCTAATGGATAGAGCAGTACCTGTAGTTCCGGCACCAATAAAGCCTAATTTGAGCATTTTAACTCTTCTTCTGAGTCAATTCGCATAAAAAATGCCCTCCCTAAGACAGCCAGAGAGGGCATTCACACTACAACCTTCTTTTTGCCGTCTCGGTCGTATCCGATCCAAGCGACTTAAATTCTTAATGTGCCTATTTCTGAAAACTCACCGCCTAATAGGTCGGTGGCTTATTATTTATTTTAACAGAAAGGAAAAGGTGAAGTCAAGAAATTGATGGCGCTGGGCAATATAAGATTAATCGTATTTGCCCATTACTACAGCCAGCTCTAGGTGGGGTCTATCAACTCTCTTCCAGATTGTCGGGTTGTGTTCTACCCCTTTTGGTATATAGAGGGCTGAGGTTTTGTTGAAGGTGAGCTTATCATCGCCTATAACATAATCGTATTCTGCACCAAGGTCCTCTGGATTGTGATGGTCAGTGCCGATATGCATGAGAAGCTCGTCGTTACTGTGTGAATGGCGCGGCATATGGTCGTTGGGTTCAGGCACTTCCCAAATCCAGCGTAGTACGAATGTGAAGGGGCATCCGGGCACCATCTCGTTGCTCATGTAGGTCAGCGGGGGCCAGGTGCCTCCTTTGACTTCTTGTCTTTCATGATGGGCAATGTGCATGGCCTGGGGTTTAATGATGAGATTTTTTTCGTACATTTATCCGTTCCTCCTTTAATGTAGAATCTGCGTCATATTATTATGATGACTGCCGTTGTGTCAATCTTCTGTACTCTTTCCTGAATCGCTACCTCAGTAGGTATGCAGAAAGGTGAGGGTTTGTGGTATATTTATACTAAGCCTATATCGTCAGCAATAAGAATTATTTGAGCTTGAGAAGCAAAGGTTTGTTTTGAGAGTGTTTATCAGCCTAGTCCCCGTAGTGGTGTGCTTCTTTAAATTAATTGAGTGTCGCTCCCTGTGTAAATTTAGAGCTTTACGATGAAAAGAATCATATATACACTGCTCGCAGTAGTATTGCTTTGTAGCCTGCTCATTGTCGGTTGCCAGCCGGCTGAAACCGAAGAGCAGGTTCTTAACCTGTATGGCATTGACCCACTAACCCTTGACCCGGCTGTCTCTGGTGAAATGACTTCCCACGAGTATATAATGCAGCTATTCGGCGGTTTGGTTCGCCTTGATGATAACCTGCAGCCGACGCCTGATATAGCCCGGGAGTGTCAGATTAGTGCTGATGGCGCAACCTATACCTTTTATCTTCGAGACAATGTCAGGTTTCATAATGGGCGGGAGGTTAAGGCTGAGGATTTTAAGTATTCCTGGGAACGAGCCTGTGACCCTGGTACCGGCTCTCAGACGGCAGCTACCTACTTGTGTGATATTGTCGGGACGAATGAAGTATTAGCTGGTGAAAGTGAGGAGATTAGCGGTATCAGAGTTATTGATGATTATACCCTTCAGGTAACTATAGATGCGCCTAAGGGCTATTTCTTATCCAAGCTGGCGTATCCTACTGCCTTTGTCGTGGATAGAGCCAATGTGGAATCAGGGGGGGAGTGGTGGCGTGAACCAAACGGCACTGGTCCGTTTAAGCTTAAGCAATGGGATAAAAATAGCTTGCTTATTTTGGAGAGGAACGAGCTTTTCTATGGTGAGTTAGCTAAGGTCAATTTTGTTTTCTTTTACCTATGGGGTGGTTTACCGATGAATATGTATGAGACTGGCCAAATTGACGTTACCAGTGTTTCCTCTGGCTATGTTGATAAGGTTACCGATAGAGCAGGCCCGTTTTATCGAGAGTTAACAGTAGTCCCTGAGCTAAGCTTCTACTATATCGGCTTCAACCATGCTAAGCCGCCATTCGACGATGTTAATATTCGCCATGCTTTCTGTCAGGCTATTGATAAGGATAGGTTAGTTTCTCTGGTATCTAAGGATATGTTGCGGCGGGCGGATGGCATATTGCCACCGGGTATGCCTGGTTTCAATGAAGACTTATCAGGGCTGAGTTATGACGTAAATAGGGCGAGGGAGTTAATTGCCAGCTCCAAGTATGGTGATGTATCCAGATTACCACCTATCACCATTACTACTGCTGGCTGGGGAGGATTAATTTCACAAGGGTTGGAGGCTGTTATCTGTGAGTGGCGGAACAACCTGGGGGTGGAGGTAACGGTAAGGCAGTTAGAGCCACAGAGATTCCTTTATCATCTTAAGCGGGAGAAGGACGAGATGTTTTATATTGGCTGGGTGGCTGATTACCCGCACCCTCAGAATTTCCTTGATATTTTGTTTCATAGTGGTGGTGATAATAACTATGGTGAGTATAGTAACCCTGAGGTAGATGCTCTACTGGAGATGGCAGGTATAGAGTCAGATAGCAATACGGGTCTGGTACTATATCAGCAGGCTGAGCGAAAGCTGGTTGAGGATGCTGCTTGTCTGCCTTTATGGTTTGGCCAGAATTATATTCTGGTTAAGCCTTATATTAAGGGATATAACCTAAACCCACTAGGTTTTCCCACATTAAATAGCGTGTCTGTCAAACCTCATTAAATAAGGCGGATTGATTGGGACATAATTAAAGTCGCTTACACAGGTGAGGTTGACAAACAACGCTATGCCAGGATTCTTATAACCATAGATAGCTAGGAGGATTAATTCGAGGTATGGATTTGGTAGAGCAATTAAACTACATTTTCTATCCCAGAACCGTTGCAGTAATAGGTGCTTCAGACGACTCACGTAAGATAGGGTATTCTTCGGTAAGAAGCCTTCTGGACGGGGGGTTTAAGGGTAAAATTTATCCAGTAAATCCTAGCGTACCTGAGCTTTTCGGTTTAGCTGCGTACCCCTCGGTTAAGGCTATACCAGGGGAGGTTGATTTGGCTGTCATTGCCATCCCGGCTGAGCTAACTCTCCCGGTGATAGAGGAGTGCGCTGCCAAGGGAGTAAAAGGGGCAATTATGTTTACCAGCGGCTTTAAAGAGCTGGGCACAGAGACAGGGTTAGATTTACAAGACAGGATTAGAGATGTAGCCAATAAGGGTGGGATGAAGATTGTAGGTCCGAATTGCATGGGGGTTTTAAATACTAAAATTAACCTTAATGCTACCTTTATCCCGCAACTTGGTTCAACCAGGGCCGGTAGTGTGGCTGTAGCTAGTCAAAGTGGCGGGTTATGCCTGTATATAGCCAGAGCTTTGACTGACAACAATGCGGGTATTAGCCAGATTATAAGTATAGGCAATAGGTGTAATCTTTATTTTGATGAGATAGTGAGGTATTTTGCTGAGGACGAGGAGACCAAGGTAATAGTTCTGTATATTGAGGGCGTGGAGAGGCCCCGACAGCTTATAGCTGCAGCCAGGGAGGTAGTAAGGCGAAAGCCGATTGTGGCGTATAAGGCTGGTAGATGGGGGGAACTTAACCAGGTTAGTTTATCCCATACCGGCGTCTTAGCTGGTAACTATGAGTTTTATAAAGCAGCTTTTACTCAGGGTGGGATAATGGCTGTAGATAATATGACCGAATTAATTGATACGGCTAAGGCGCTGGCTTTTCAACCACCGGCGCCTGGTAATAGAGTGGCTGTGCTTTCAGGTCCGGCTGGTCTTGGCATAATTATGGCTGATAAATGCTATGAGCTTGGCTTGAGCTTAGCCGAGTTTTCAACTGCCACCAGGCAAAGACTCAGGCAACTGATATCTCCATTAAATCCTATTGATAATCCGGTTGACCTGGCCGGTGGGATAGGTAGAAACCTTGACGCCTGGCGAGAAATATTGAAGGTTGTTTTGGAGGACGACGGAGTTGATATGATAGTTACCGGTTTTCCTTATTCCACCGTCGCCATAAATCTTAATAAGGCGCTGCTGGACATATCCAGCCACAACCAGAAACCAATAGCTTATGTATCCGTTGACTCTCGGGAGAGGGAGGACATTATGGAGAAAACGAAGCTGGAGGAGAGTAATATTCCTGTCTATCCTTTGCCGGAAAGGGCGATTACTGGTTTGGCAGCGTTGGTTAAGTACGGGAGGATTCTCAGGGCTGTCGGTTGATTCTACTCTAATGGCGGAGGGGGTGGGATTCGAACCCACGGTCGGCTTGCACCAACAACGGTTTTCAAGTCTGTAGAACTATTTCTGCCATGTGCTTTCACGCTCAAAATCGTGTTGCCCCCTCGTTGGCCATTTACTATTTTGTGCGTAGACTACCGTGTTATTATTCCCCATTTGTGTTCATGCGCTAGCAATCGGTTAGCAAAATAATGACAACTTTAGCTACATGAAACCAACGGTTTAGGGAATCGTAATTGGCTATGTTTTCTTGCAGTTCTTCGTCCTGTAGTGGGCTTTCCCGCATCCAATCCAATGATTTATATTTCATTTCGTGATGTTTAATTATGCCACGGAATATACAGTGGATTAGCATAAGAATTGGTAAAAAACTGCTACAAGTTTACCTTGTACTTTGTAGGAGCAAAGAATGTGTCTAACTATTTTTTACGACTTAGACAATCATTGAGTTGGTCTTATAGCTTCCCCCAGTACTATATATAGTCCACGGTACACTACCGGATTTAACTATCTTATATGGACCTAAAATGAAGTTAGCTCCAAGTTCTCCAATATCGAAATCTTCAACTGGTTTATTCACTTTACCCAGTTGTTTATCCTTTTCTTTATCTATCCCTTTTCCCATTTTAAATAACTCCCATTCGGAATTCACATCTTATATTCTATTTAAGCCTTTGTCAAGTATAGTAGTCTTAATAACTCTCCCACCTTTGTGATACCGGTGGCATACTAATTGCAAATTTCATATCAGCCTGTCTAGTACCAAGTAGCTTGGCATTCGTTACAAATCTTGAACCATGCCTAACACTCTCTACTGCTGCTTGAATCAACTCTATATCTAATACAGGCCCTTGATTTGTGCTAATACCACTTAACACCTGTTGCCATGCTTGCTGCGCAACTTGTGGTGGCATATTAGATGGAAGATTGACTACGGGAGGAGGTGACATTAAAACCGCCGAGTCAGGATGTTTCAGATACTCTATCCTCGGATCAAAGGGTTCGCGCATTTTCATTTCCTTTTCAAAATCTTCATACACTTTCCAAATATGTTTTTCCAATACTTGATCTCTATCAGCGATTTTCAACCCTATATCTATTGCTTCATGACGCGACACTGCGTGACCATGGCTAAAGTAGCTCTTATTCAATGTCTGGGCAATTATTTCTGCCTTCTGGGCTTCTGCTCCAGTCATATGCAGTTTTAGTAGCCTCTCCGCCATCACTATTGACTGTATTGAAGACCGCTTAGAGGCACCAATTACACTTGGATTTATCTCATTAACCAGCGGTTTAAGCAGATCCGATTTTTCTGCCTGTTCAGTCAGCCCCCCCCTTCTTTTAAAAAATTCGTATATGCTGATAAGTCTTCATACGCAAACTGCTGCGCACCCTCTTGTTTCTTCACCATTACCTGTGGGTCCACTGGGCCAAGGGACGCTGACGGATGCATGAATATTTCATTTGCCCCGACTGCAATCAATGTTCCAGCACTGAAAGCATAGAATGGTACAATACAAGTAATATCTCCTTCTGCTCCCAAAAATTCCCTTATAATCGTAATCAATCTCCACGATGCTAATCCATCTCCGCCATAACTGTTGATAAGTAAGTCCAAACTCTTAGTTTTACTTGGTAGCTTGAATAACTGGTCAGTGAATTCACGTATACAGTCGGCTGCAATCTGGCCCATTGCGCCTATGCGACCGCTTGTAACATATGAAATAAGCGGACGACCTCGATGTTCTTCTATCTGTTTATACAGTTCCTTGCGTTGATTGTTACCCATGGCATCCTCTATGTCTAATTTAATTCTACAACCTAATCATTAAATATGCAACGCAACGGCTTTTCCGACGTCCTGTTAGTCGGCTAGGACGTGAAAACAAACAGCTGTATTACTTGTCGATGATTTGACCATAGTTAAGCTTTATAACTAAAGGAGGCGGCAAATCAGCTTCCATACCAGCTACGTCAATAATATATACCACGCGTTAGCAAACCGTTAGCAAAGACGGAAACGCCCCCGGTTTTGGAACAACCATTCGGGGGCATTTTCTTTGATTTTAGCTTCATAATGGCGGAGGGGGTGGGATTCGAACCCACGGTTGGCTTGCACCAACAACGGTTTTCAAGACCGTCACCATAGACCACTCGGACACCCCTCCCAGATATAGATTCTACTCCAAAAAGACCTCTCAAGACAATTTTGCCGACATTTTGCCGACATTTTTCGGGTGAACCTCATTCTCAAAGCTCTCATCAAATTGGCGTGCTGCCGCTTCCTGAAGACCGGGTAATACATGGCTATAGATATCCAGGGTTGTCGACACAGAGCTATGTCCAAGACGCTCCTGAACAATCTTAGGGTTTACCCCCTGTTGCAGCAAGATTGTGGCATGAGCGTGTCTTAGGTCATGAAGCCTAACACCTCTTAGCCTAACAGACTCGGCTATTTTGTGGAAGGCTCTGGTGACGCTATCGGGTCGGATTGGTCTACCATCAGGGTGGGAAAACACTAAGTCCCTAGATTCTAAAGGCTTGCCTAATAATTTTTTGGCTTGTTCTTGCTTTAACCGGTGCTCCCAGAGGGCGATTGCCAGTGAAGGTGATAATGCTATCTGACGCCGGCTACGCTTGGTTTTGGGCTCCCTGAGAATATATTTTCCACCATGAAGCTGATGCAGAGCCTGTACTACAGACAGTGTTGATTTCTCTAAATCAACATCTCCCCACCGGAGCCCGAGTAGTTCCGACCTTCGTAGTCCAGTATAGGCTAACGTAAAGAAGAGCACATAGTATGGTGTTTCCTTACAAGCATCCAGAATTAGTTGCACATCGCCGGCAGCTAGTATAGCTAATTCCTTATGCTCCGGACGGGGGGCATCAACAGCTTCAGCTACATTGCGAATGAGTATGCCATGCTTTACGCCATACCTCAAAGCCTCATAAAGAACCCTGTGATGGTGATGCACAGTTAATGCTGATAAACCACCTTTCTCATCTCGGCGCCCTGATTCCATAGCTTCAGCATAATATTTTTGAATATGATGGGGTCGTAAACTCAACAATGGGAGCGAACCGAGGGCTGGGATAAGACGAGTTCTCACAATTTGTTGATACCGCTCAGCCGTTCTAGGTGCAGTGTTGGTTGCTACATAGTCTTGAAGCCACTCTTCAAGGAATTGAGCGACAGTGAGCCGGTCTGATTTAACATAGGTGCCTTGCTCAACATTGAGCAATAGCTCGCGTAGTCGTCTCTGTGCTTCTGCCTTACGACCTCGAACATTTTCAAAGTGCCTATGACGCTTGCCCGTTGCCGGGTCTCGGCCGGTATCAAGGCAAACTTCCCAAGAACCTTTACTTCTTTGTCTGATACTCCCTCTCATTGCTATCTCCTTTCTTAGTTTATTTTATTCTTCCTCTCGGAAGGCTAGCCCTATGGTACAGGGCAATCTTTACATTTTCTTTCTAGCAGAGCTTTGCGTATAGCAAAGGGGTTTAACATATCCTCCAACTGCACATACCTCCTTTCTAAGTCTTCTAGACTATCACGAAATGGCTTTAGGAGTCCTCTTGCCGTACCATTCTTAAACAGCCATAGCGCTACATCTGTTGCTGACTCAAGGTTTTTAGGAACTGGGGGAGGGTTATCATTACGAAGAAATTTGGACATAGAGTCTAAGCACTCCCGAAGGCCTGCTTCAAACAAGGGCAACTCAATACCCTTCCCTTCAGTCTGTTTCACCAATTGTCTCAAGTTTTCTTGGTATCGTTTCGCTGTCTCCTGCCATAGATCTATTTGCTTCCACTGGTTGGGCAAGTGCTCTTTTAAGTCCCTAACTATAATTTTGGCCTCCTTTTCCCTAGCGTGTTCATATTGGTCAGGATTTAATGGAGCCATGGATAGAAAAGACGGCTTCTGTGAAGGCATCTTATCTTTAATCATCCGGCGTAGCTCTTCCTCAATGTCTGGAGGGTATGTGTAGTACCTATCCACTATTGACGGTGCAACGGTAAGCTCAAGTAAGAAACCGCCTGCTATCTCTAGAGTCTTGAGGTGCTCCCGTATAAATTCGGCACGAACATCCCGAAGGGTAGCAGCACCTTCGTTTACATATTGCTCAGTCTTAAACTCCTTCACTACTCGGGCTACAACTCGGCGTTCAACACCTTCATCAAGCCCAATCTTTCTAAAGCTATCGCCCCGTCGGTGCCTTTCCACCCAGCGGAAAGCTATCTCATCATTGACCTTATATTTGCGTGGACTCATATCCCGTCACTGCCAACTTGTCACTTTTATTGCCCATTTCTTGAAAACTTGACCCAAAAACACCGTAGCACATATAGTACTTTTTGTCAATACCCCCAACAACTACTATTTAATGGGAGGCAATAGCATGGAGCGGGAAAACTTAACGATGACCGTGGAGGAGGCTGCCGCAGCACTCAATATCAGCCGCAGCCTAGCTTATGAAGCTGCTCGGGACGGTAGGATTCCGACTATCCGGATAGGCCGGCGTCTACTCGTTTCACGCCGCGCCCTCGAAAAACTTCTTGAAGAGCCCCAGTCGTTAAACCTCACCCCAGCGGGCAAATAGCTAGGATACCGGTAGGAAAATGAAGGATGCAAAATGGGAGTAGATGGGAATTACCGGACTAGCGACCTGTACATTGCTGCCTGGCTGTTATCGAACGGTTTAGAGCTTCGAGATATTGACCGGCGTAACCCCAGGCGCTGCCATTTTATTTTTTACTTGAGGAAGCAAAAGCTAAAAACTCACCTTAATAATAAATGCTAGCCGGAGATTACAGAAGATATGACAAAGAAGAAAAAGAGAACGCCTTCGAGGATTAGGTATGAACAAAAACGCCCGACGTTTAGTTTCCGAACTTATGAGGAACTCAAGGCGAGGATACAGGAGGTCAAAGAGGTAGAGGGGATAAGTAACATCAATATCGTCGAAGCGGGGGTTGGCCTTTTCGAAGTCAAGAATAGGAAAGAAAAGGAAGTGCGAGATCAAGCCTACGAGGAAGGCTATGAAGAAGCTAAGAATCTCTACATGGTGACTTACCCCTGTGAGATGTGCGGGAAGACGATAGAAGTGATGAGTACCAAGCAGAAAGAGGCAATTAGGAGGTACATGTTGAAGTACGGTTGGGGCCACGCTGATTGTGTTGCAAGTAGGTATTAGTTCAATATTCAGTTTCCCAATTAAGGACACGAATGATGACCAAAGCCTATATAGAAGCCAGTGAGGTCCAGAGTCTAGAGAACGCAGCTCAATACCTGCGAGACAAATTGCTTATTAGACTCTTGTTTCACCTGGGCTGCCGCATCAGTGAAGCTCTAGCTTTAGAAGTAAAAGATATTAACTTTGAACAGGGCGCAGTAACCATTGAGCACCTGAAGGCACGCACCAAACTCTCCTGCCCGAAGTGTGGCACCAGACTGGGGAAAAGCCACTCTTTCTGTCCCAAGTGTGGTGTAAAGGTAGATAAGGCAGTAGCCCAGGAGCAGCAGCACCGGAGGATGAGGACACTACCTCTGGATAGCGATACTTTAGAAATACTGAAGCATTATATCGAGCATGATGGGCCGGTAAAACAAAGTGGTAAGAATCTCGTCTTCGGCATCAATAGGCACAGGGCTTGGCAGATCATAAAACAATGTGCCGAGAGGGCAGGTCTACCCAAGCTGGTTAATTCTGAGACTGGGAGGGTGCACAATGTCAGCCCTCATAGATTGAGGGATGCTTTTGCTGTGCATGCTATGAAGACAGAGTGGAGGCCGTTGCAACTTCTATCCCAGCACCACTGACCTGCCTAGC
>CAZFRL010000038.1:0-14256 GCA_964521325.1 uncultured Dehalococcoidales bacterium
GTCAGTGAATTTGATGGTGAACTAAGTAAGGAGGTGAACTGATGGTTGACGTAATTGAGCGGGGAATAATGTTCAGGACTCTAGCCGGCAACCCGACTGCCCGGCGCATTGCCGAGCGAGCCCTGGAGATTGAAGACGAAGAGGAGGAGAAGCGGGCCAAAGACCCGAGCCTCTATCCATGGAGTGGGTTTGAGTGGTATCAGATACCGGCCCCCCAAGCAACCCTCACCCAGCTTGTCATCGGCGAAATCCTCGTAACGGGTGGTCCGAGAGGCACCTATAAGAGCCGCTCCTCTACTGCCTACAAGCTGAAGGATCCTGAGCTCATAAGGGAATGCCTGGAAAGTCTGGCTGAGATTAATGAGGGTGTGGAGGAGAGTGAGATACCCAACGACCTCTTCGACTTCATCATCGGCCATGAAGATGTCAAAGAGCTACTCTTGAGGTCGATCAATTCAGAGCGGCCTGTCCATATCTTACTTGTGGGGGCCCCAGCGACAGCAAAGAGTATGTTCCTGGGGGAGCTCGGACGGTTGCCCTTTTCACGCTTTGCCCTGGGTGGCAGCACCCGTAAGGGCGGCTTCGAGGACTATCTGCTTGAGTTTCGTCCCAAGTATGTCATTTTGGATGAACTTGACAAAATGGATATGCGTGATATGAGCGTGCTGCTCTCCCTTATGGAGAGCGGTATCGTAGCTAGGTTAAAGAAGCGCATGAGGGAGATAGAACGGATGACCACCTGGATCTTTGGAGGCGCGAATAGGGATGACCATATCTGGCCGGAACTCAAGAGTCGCTTCTTCATTGTTCACCTTCCCGAGTACAGCGAGGCTGACTTCATCTAGGTCTGCCGTGGTGTCTTGGCAGGCAGGGAGGGTGTAGACTCCAAACTGGCCAATTACATTGTGAAATCTATAGCTAGTCATACCCGGGATGTTCGAGAGGCAGTACATCTAGGGCGTCTTTGTAAGACCAGTGAAGATGTGGATAAGCTGGTGAGGATACGATGGCCAAGCTCGAGACTATTCTGAACTGGTCTGTTGCCGAGGAGGGGCACGATGATAAGGGACAGAAGCGGCAGCTATGAGAGTAACTCCTTTGGCTGGGGACGGGATGATGACCGCACCCAGGCTCTCAGATAAGGGACTCCTCATCAAGGAGTGGTAACTTTAACATGGGAGAGGACAAGGTGATTGTTCTGCAAAAGGTCAATCCCCCTTTCGTAGGTCAACCTTGCCTCTCCCGCCAAACGAAAGGCGAGCCCTGGCAGTCCCCGAACCATCTGTGGATAATCCCAACCGTCAGCTTCAACACATCCACTCCATAAACTGGGCAGAGGAGGGTTATTGAGTACACTTTGGATGCTAACACCAGTGTATTGTGGACAACGCCGGCTTCGGATACCAGCAAGGCGAGGGATTTGTCTGTCTCCGACTCGGATACAGACATGAGAGCCCCCCCTCTTTGAGGCTAGAGTGGAACCAGTCTACGCATCTAATAGCAGAAGGGACAGGGTGGTGAGCCGTTGACAATGCGGGTTCATTCATTAGCTGATACATTACATCTGGGAGATTTTTAGATAATGAAAATGAAGTTGCTAGGCCGTAAGTTTGGCATTACTCGGTGTAGGCATCGCACTACTCTTGAAGCAGGCTCTTGACTTTCTAGCATTACAGCCATTACAATAGACATATGGCAAAACATATCGGTAGACCGTTGGAGCCGATAAAACCGGCTCCTCCACGGACAGGAATAAGACCAAATACCACCATCAGAGTTTGGCCTGACATTCTCCACCAGGGTCGTGTTGCCGCCGTCATTCAGAAGAAGACACTGGGCCGATGGCTGGAAGACGCGATCCTGGAGAAGATTAAGAGAGACCAAAAGGTGGGTGAAAGTGGCTCAGGCAAGGAGTAAAGGTAAAGGTCAATGGAAAAGCGGGACAACCTAGGTCGGTGGTTGAAGCGCGGTCCTTTCATTTATTGAACGACTAGGAGGATAATATGAAAGCTGAGGCCATCTTAAGGGAAAGCTCCGAAAAGCAGGTACAGGACGACAGACAAGGGCTCGAGGATCAGCGGAGCGAAATCACTGACTTCGCGACTGAATCGGGGATGGAGATTGTGAATTGGGAAACGGTGGTCGAAAGCGCAACGCACTGGGACAGGCCCATCTGGGAGTCAGTAATTGACGATGTGGTTGACCGCCATCGCCGTGGGGAAGTGGACGCCATTATCTTCGATAGGGTAGACAGGGAGACCAGGAATCTGTTTGCCTCTATGCCTATCCTAGATAGGGTTCTGCGAGCGGGTATCAAGGTGTACTTCGCCGCGGAGAGTTTCGAGTTGGATCCTCGAGACCCTGAGGCACAAAACAAGTATCTTAAGGGAGCTGTACGTGCAATCGGATACAGGGAGACTATTTCCGACAACTGGAAGCGAGTCCATCACCGTCGCGCCGGAAAAGATCTACATCCAACAAATCAGCGGTTATTTGGCTTCTGCTACGATGAGAATGAGAAACGTGTTCTCGACGAAGCTGTTGTCCCTATTGCTCGGCAGGCTGTCCAGATGTTCTTGAGGGGGAGAGCGCTATCACCCGTGGTTAGGTGGCTGCAAAATGATCATCGCATAGCTGCCCTGAACTCACCTAGTGCCTTGAGAAGGTGGCTCCAAAATCCCGGATTAAAAGGCGAGACCCATACCTGTGGTAAAGTAATCCAACATCAGGCTCTAGTCAGCCCTGAGGTATGGGAGGAGATCCAGGCAGTTCTGGAACACAATCGAGGGTGTCGGGCGCCACGGAAGGGGTATCTTCCTATCCCGTTCTTTTGTAGTTGTGGCGCGAGAATGAGGGCGGAGCGTCATGATACCAGAGTTTATATCCGCTGCAGGAGCCGGAGTTGCTCCGGGCAGCGTTATCTGCGGCTGGATCGCTTCAAATCTATGCTGAGCTTGGCAACCATAGTCTATGTTCAGGAGAAGCGCCATCTATTTGGGGATGTGCAAGTGAAAGCGGAAATTAGGCAGAGGGTGATTGCCGACTTGGACGAGGTAACAAAAGCCTTAAATGGATTGAAGGCCAAGTGGGGTGCTCTCGTTGACCTGAAGCTTGAGCAGAAAATGGGGGAGTGGCGTGGGCCAAAGGAAATCTTGGAAAAGAAAGAGGAAAGCTTAATATCCCAGCAAGAGACGCTCGAAGATAAGCAGGTTCAGCTTCTCGACCAGTTGCGGGAATTGCCAGAAATAGAGGTAGTGGATGTTCAAATGGCTTGGGACGAGATCATGAAGCCTTATGAGGTGCACTTTTCCCCGGCACTTAACCATGACCCTCCTACATTTGATGAGCAAAGCCCGGATGGGCTTGCCCTTAGACTCCTGCTCCAAACCGTCCCATCGTTCTATCAAATCAACAATCTCCGCCCTTCCTATCCGAATCCAGGTGGGCCGCCCCCAAGGGATGGCATGGAAATCCCAGAGCCACTCTGCGTGCAAGGTGCCGACATCCCCAGCAGTGGCTGGGGCAGCCATGGCTGGGACCCCCCAGAGGAGTTTCGGCGTGTTGTCCCGCCCAGCCTAGAGGCCGCGGTTTGGGATCTCTTAAGAGACCTCCGAGCAGAAGCCTTTCTAGACCGGGGCCGCCTGAAGTTACGGTTTCAGTTGAAAGTGACACCTCGTAGGCTTAACAAAACTCCTTCGTGTATTTCTCCTTGCTGACGTCCTGGGACTCGTCTATTTCCAGCAATATATGAGCGGTATTGCCTACCACATTAGCCGACTCATCGGCAGACAGGAATATAGCCCTAGCGTTTCCCAGCCTTATGATATAGCCCAGCTCAGCTGCCCAGATGTCACTAAAGCCGGCATCATTTAGTCTATCCTTCAACCGCATCATAGAGATGACCGTCTGTGGCTTGAAGGTAGGTGAGCACTTCACCAGATTCTGCGGTTCTGCCATGTAGAGGGTTAAAAGTAGCAGCTCAAGCTGGGCTGACAGCTCATTCTTACCTCCCTGCCGCGCCATTTCAACGGAGAAGGTAAGCCCTTTCCTGCCGAAAACGCTGCTGAGTATAGCTAGTGCCACTTCCCGCTGGTAAGGGCGTAACTGGTGCAGGGTAAGTCCACTTTTGACAGACCTACTTGATGATGGCTTCGCCGATGCCAATTCCGAGGGGGAGGGCAATATCTTTGAGGACATTACCTATTGCCTCCTTCAGTCCCTTCTTGTCCTCCTTGCTGATGTTATACTTGGTTTTAATTAGTCTAGCCAGAGCATTAGTTGCCTCCATAATAAGCTTAATATTCTCCGGGTCATGCTCCAGGATAGATTTTATCTTGACCCTGAGTAGGGCAATCTCATCATCAATGCCCTTTACGCCAGTAGCTAACTCAAAATCAAGTCGCTCTGCCTCATCAAGAACCTTAGAATAGAAGCCGTGTTTCCTAGCGTTTTGATTGCCCTTTGGCGCGCCTCTTCTTCTCTTTGCTTCTGCTGGCACGTGGTTTATCTCCGTTATTCAGAATCCTGGCGGTGGCAAGGACGAGACTATGGGCTGCCAGGTCCCATCTCTGTTTCTCTATGGCTAATCTTAATAGCCTCATTGCCTTTTCCTTTTTTATAATACCATTATAATAGCACACATGTTCTATTCTGGCTATAATGTTTTGTCGCCTTTTAGCTCGGCTGAATTGATATTAAGGGCATAGTCGTTATAAAATAAGACGACTTAAAAATGGGTGTTGCCAAGCAGCTTTACCAGTTACAGAAGGTTGACCTGGAGCTTGAGTCCAATGAGCAGGCTCTGAGGCAACTGCTCAGCCAATTGGGGGAAAACCAGGCGGTGGTTAGGGCTCAGGCTAAACTTGCCTCAGAGCAACAACACTTGGAGGAGTTGGGACGGCAGCAGCAATCTGCGGAGTGGGAGATGGATGACCTTGTGAATAAGCTCACCGCGGCTGAAGAGCAGCTTTATGGCGGCAGCGTAAAAAATCCAAAAGAGTTGACCAGCCTTCAGCATGAGGTTGATGGACTGAAAGCTAGGCGTAGCCAATTAGAAGACAAAGTGCTGGAGATAATGGACCAGTTTGAGCTGGCTACGGCGAACATAGCTACCATAAGTGATGAGCTTAAGAGATTGGAGGCTGAGTGGCATAGCCAGCAACAGCAACTATCTACTGAAATAGAGCAGCTCAAAACCACATTATCCAATCTTGAGCAAGAGCGGCAGCTGCTGTCAGCCGAGATTGATTCCCAGGTAATCGAGCTCTATCATGAACTCAGAAAGCAAAAGGGGACAGCCGTGGCTAAGGTGGAGCAGGGAATATGTAGGGGCTGTCGAATATCACTACCCACCACTGATTTGCAGCGGGTAAGAAGTGGTAGCCTGGTGCAATGTAGTAGCTGTGGGCGTATCCTGTTCCTAGCCTGAGGCTGTTAACGAGGGAAATAGCCGGGTCATTTATCAAGGGTAGTTTAGAGGAGGCGAGATTGATAAGCAATCCCAATAAAATTAGTATCATCGGAGCTGGAAATGTCGGTGCCACCTGTGCTCAACGTCTGGCTGAACGAGGCTATGCCGATATAGTCTTGGTGGATATTATTGAGGGTCTGACTCAGGGTAAAGCATTAGATATTCTGGAGTCAGCGCCTGTCCTCAACTTTAATTCTCGCCTTATAGGGACCAATAGCTACCAGGAAACAGCTAACTCAGATGTGGTAATCATTACCTCTGGCATTGGTAGAAAGCCGGGTATGACCCGTGATGAGCTGCTGCTAATTAATACGAAGATTATTACCGAAGTTACTCATAGTGTAGCGAGCTACTCGCCTGACTGCATTATCATTATGGTTACCAATCCGGTAGATGCTATGACCTATTTAGCCCTTCGCGCCACTCAATTTTCGCGAAATAGAGTATTTGGCTTATCTGGCGTTCTGGATAGCGCCCGATTTAGAACTTTCATTGCTGCTGAACTCAATGTATCGGTAGCCGATGTATCTGCCTGTATTCTGGGGCAACATGGCAAAAACATGGTTGTTATTCCCAGACTATCTACTGTCAATGGCACACCAGTAACCAAAATCATGCCTCCAGAAACTATTAATAAACTGGTGAAGCGCACTGTGAAGGGTGGGGCGGAGATTGTAGACTTACTTAAAACCGGCAGCGCCTTTTACGCTCCATCAGCGGCTGTTGCCCAGATGGTAGATGCTGTAATCTTGGACAAGAAGCAAATATTACCCTGCGCTACTTACATGGAGGGGGAGTACGGGATTAAGGACACCGTCATCAGCGTCCCGGTAAAGCTGGGCAGGAATGGTATTGAGCAGATAGTAGAGCTAGAGCTAACCGCCGAGGAGAAGGCAGCTCTGGCTAACTCAGCCAAGGCAGTGCAGGAGCTGGTAAATACTATGAAGTTAGACTAAAAGGAGGAAATTGGAATGACATGCCCCAAAGAAGATGTGTGCCCCCTTTACAGCAGCCGGGGAAAAGACTGGTGTGACACAACAGGGACGGAGTGTATCTTCTACAATACGTGGTACAATTCAAAGTTCTCTGTCGTTTTTATAGAAGCTGCCCACCCGGAGGTTATGCCCGAGGTTAAGAAAAAGATCGATTCATAGGTGATGGGGCTGGCGACATTTAACATAATATTTTAGTTTTTCTTTTTTGAAGGATGAAAGATTTAGGGTGAGGTAGATAAACTACAAATGAGAGAGATTGAAGCTGGTTCTATTACCCGCGCTGTGGCTCAACTTTTTCAGCAGGCAAACTTTGAGCTGGGAGAGGATGTAGTCGCTGCCCTTAAGCAAGCGCAGCAGGCTGAGGAGTCCTCACTGGCAAAGGAAGTTTTAAGCCAGCTTCTGGAAAATGCCCGGATTGCCAAACAGGAGCGTCTCCCACTTTGTCAGGATTGTGGTATAGCGGTGGTCTTTCTTGAGATCGGGCAAGAAACCCACATTACCGGTGGTGACCTATACACCGTTGTAGAAGAAGGAGTGCGTCAGGGTTACAGCCAGGGCTATCTACGCAAATCAATAGTCAGTCAGCCATTCTCAGCCAGAATAAACACCGAGGATAATACCCCTCCGGTTATTCATACTGAAATAGTTCCTGGTGACCGGGTGAAGATTATTGTTATGCCCAAGGGGGGTGGCGCTGAGAATATGAGTCGCTTGACTATGCTCAAGCCGGGCGATGGAAGAGAAGGCATCATTAACTTTGTCGTGAGGACTGTTGATGAGGCAGGGGGTAATCCCTGCCCTCCATTGACTGTTGGCTTAGGCATAGGTGGCACATTAGAAAAGGCAATGTTACTAGCTAAGAAGGCACTATTACGTCCGGTGGCTAGGCTAAACCCCGACACTGAGATTGCTGAGCTTGAGAAAGAGATTCTAGCTCGCATCAATGCTTTGGGTATCGGACCACTGGGCTTTGGCGGTAGAATTACCGCCCTGGCGGTGCATGCCGAGGTTATGCCCGCTCATATTACCAGCCTGCCAGTAGCGGTCAATCTCCAGTGCCACAGTGTCCGCCACAAAGAGAGAATATTATAGAGGTCGCTTATTAAGGGGGTGAGGTAGATAAACAATCTCGAAATTACTTCGCCAATTGGTGCTGAAATAATAGAGAAGCTGACCGTAGGCACCAGAGTCTTGATTTCCGGGGTTATCTACACTGCTCGGGATGCTGCTCACCACAGGCTCGTTCAGGCCCTTGAGAAGGGAGATAGGCTGCCCTTTGACCTTAACGGGCAAACACTATACTATATGGGGCCATCACCAGCCAAGCTGGGGCAGGTTATTGGTTCAGCCGGTCCCACTACCAGTGAGCGTATGGACATATATACTCCCCGCCTTATCGCTGCTGGAATTAAGGCTATGATTGGCAAGGGTAACCGCTCACAAGCAGTAAAAGAGGCGATTAAGCAGTATAAAGCTGTTTATCTTGCTGCTATAGGCGGTGCTGGTGCCCTTATCGCCAAATCCATCAAGCAGGCAGAGGTTATCGCCTATGAGGATTTGGGGGTTGAGGCTATCCTGCGACTTAATGTGGAGAACTTCCCGGCCATTGTGGCTAATGATATTTATGGGGAAGACTTGTTTGAGCAGGGCAAAGCCAGATACCAAAAGGAGGGATAGAGAAGGGAAATGGAGTGTATTTTCTGCCAAATTGTAGCCGGCAAAGTACCTAGCGAGATTCTTTATCGGGATGAAGAAGTAATTGCCTTCCGTGACATTAATCCTCAGGCACCTACCCATGTGGTTATTATTCCCAGGGAGCATATCCCTTCCCTTGCCCACCTATCAGAAGTGCAATCACCTCTCATAGGGCGTATGGTAAACGTTGCTAATCAACTGGCAACAAGGGAAGGTATTACTGAAGGTGGGTATCGCCTGGTGATAAATTGTGGTGAGGGAGGGGGACAGCTAGTGCCTCATCTTCATATGCATCTTCTCGGTGGTCGAAAACTCTACGATATATTAGGTTAGTCAACTCGCTCGAAATTGCCTTATAGTTGTGTCTTCTCAGTCCCCTGGTTTGGTAAAAGTTTATTTGCTTTGGAACTGCTGTCTATAGGCAACACGCAAAGCTTCTTGATAAACTTCTTTAAGCGGCATACCAAGTTTTTCAGCTAGTACCCGGCAACTCTCATACTCTGGGCTTACGTTTATTATCCTACCACCGGCTTTCGCCACCTTAACCTTAACATCGCCATATTTAGTCGCTACTTGAACTTCTTCCCTGGGCAGTACCTTTCTTCTGGTATCATGTATCCTGATTCCCAGAGTAGTTGTTTCTGTGAGCACTGTATCTACAACAGCTTCGGCAGTTTCTTCACGAGCGAGCACTCCCAGGAGCATACCCGGGCGGTTTTTCTTCATGTAAATGGGGACCATGTAGACGTCTAGGGCACCAATTTGAAATAACTTGTCCATCACGTAGGAATACAGCTCGGGGTTCATATCATCGATGTTGGCTTCGATTGTTACGCAGCTTTCCTCTACGTAGTCGCTGGCTGTGGCGTCGCTTATCTGCGTCCCAAGGAACACCCTGAGCAGGTTCGGGGTTGGGAGATTCTTTGTGCCAGCGCCATAGCCTGTGCGCTCTATGTGCATTGTGGGCAGGCTCCCGAAGCCATCGACCAGGTAAGTTAGGATGGCGGCACCAGTAGGTGTGACAAGTTCTGCCTCGATATCTTTTCCGTAAATTGGGGCTTTTGCCGAGGTCAGTAGTTCCATGGTGGCGGGGGCTGGTACGGGCAGCGGTCCGTGATGACTGTTGACGAAACCTTTACCAACGTGAATGAAAGAACTATAAGCTTTGTCGATTTGCAACCTGATTATGCTGGTTACCGCTCCGACCACATCGATTATAGTGTCTATGCTTCCTAACTCATGGAGGTGAAGCTCTGGCATGGGCTGCCCATGGACTTTACTTTCTACCTCGCCAATTCGTTCCAGGATGGCTTTGCTTTTACTCTTTGCCTCATCCTCAAGAGAGCTGTTGTCTACGATGCTAAGGATTTCACTGACTTTCCTTGGTGCCTGGGCTTCTTCTGTGATTACTTTTACCTGAGTTCCAGTTAGCCCTTGCCTTGAAACCTTGCTTACCTCCAGACGCCAGCCGTCCAGTCTCAGCTTCTCGAGTTCTGCCTGAAGTTCCGAGGGGTCAAGTCCTATATCAACGAGAGCCCCGAGGATCATATCCCCGCTGATGCCGGAGAAACAGTCAAAGTATAGAATTTTCATGCTTTTCATGCTGACTTTTACTTGATTCCTAGCTCATTGATTATGCTAGCCAGATATCCAGCTCCAAAGCCATTGTCAATGTTGACCACAGCAATGCCAGGGACGCAACTGTTTAGCATAGTCAAAAGAGCCGACAGTCCCTTAAAACTGGCTCCATACCCTACGCTTGTCGGTACGGCGATTACCGGACATGACACCAGACCTGCTGTTAAGCTGGGTAAAGCTCCCTCCATACCAGCCACCACAACGCAGACCTGCGTTTCCATAAGCTTGGGCAGATGGTCGAGAAGCCGGTGGACACCGGCTACGCCTACATCATAGAGACGTTCCACTGGATTCCCCATTGCCTCAGCGGTTATTGCCGCTTCCTCGGCTACCGGGATATCGGCTGTACCGGCGGTAATTATCAGGATGGGGAGGCGGTTCACGGCTAACTGGCTGTCTTTTTCTTTCCTATCAATCAGCACAAGCCGGGCTATGGGGTAATAAATAGCGTCAGGCGCTACCTCTTTGATTGCTTCATATACTTCATTGCTTGCCCGGAGAGCCAGGAATTTAGGGGATACCTTTTGCATTTCTTTTACAATCTCTTTAAGCTGCTCCAGGCTCTTCCCCTCGCAAAAGATAGCCTCAGGGAAACCACGGCGGATATGGCGGTGTGTGTCTAGCTTGGCAAAGCCTAAATCCAGATACGGCATTAGTTTAAGCGTTTTTAGCGCTTCTTGAATGGAGATTTCTCCCGCCTTTACTTTCTCTAGCAGTTTTTCAATCTCTCTAAGAGACATGCTTCGCCCTCTTGCTGCTTTTAGTTCTAACTGATGGCATATCTAGATTCATGCTTCCTGAGCGGTAGCCTTCCAGGTCTAGGGTCACATAATTATAACCTAAGCTCTTTAACTTTTCAGTCACCTTGCTACGGAGTGCCCCACTCAGGAGCAAGTGTGCGTCCTTCTTGTCTATCTCTATTCGGGCGATATTACCGTGGTCGCGTAAACGTAGCTGTTCCAGCCCCATTTCCCTCAGGAATCTCTCGCCCTCTTCAATTCTCTTTAACCTATCTAAGGTAATCTCTTCGCCATATGGTATCCTGGTAGCCAAGCAGGATGAAGAGGGCTTATTCCATGTTGACACCCCTAATGACTTCAGAGCTTGCCTGACTTCTTTCTTGGTATATCCAACGTCCTGTAGTGGACTCACCACTCCGAACTCAAGGGCTGCCTTCTTACCAGGACGGAAGTCGCGCAAATCATCTACAGTTGAGCCGTCAAGGATAGCATTCAAGCCGTGCTGCTTGGCGATACCCGTCAATCTGAGAAGCAAGTTTTGCTTGCAGAGGTAGCACCTTTCCAGGGGGTTAAATGTAATCTCCTTGTCCAGGCTATCGGTGTAGATAAAAATATGTCTTGCTCTCAGCGAAGCTCGCAGTGCCTCCACCTGTTCTCTTTCCCACGAAGGAAATAGAGGCGAAACCCATGTTACCGCCAGTATACCCTTCCCCAGCACTTCTTCAGCGATTTTGAGCAAAAATAAGCTATCTACCCCACCAGAAAAGGCTAGTAACGATGGTCCTAGCGTTACCAGGCGTTCTTTTAACCTGTCTATTTTTGGCTTCACTTTTTGCGGCTGTGGCAGCATTATGGAGCCAGGCAAGCCGAATTATTAGTCCTCCTCAACAATGGCTACTAACCTTACCATAGAGCTGTCACCACCGGGGTGGCGGATGACATCACACTAAGGCCAGCACTCTGTTATTTCATCTATTGGCCATTTGGTGAGCAGCTCATAGCCATCCTTGGTGACGACCACATCCTCCTCAAGGCGGACACCGTCTTTTCCGCCTTTCTTACCAGTCCAGGTCTCTAGGGCTAGAACCATATTTTCCTCAAGCTTGACAGGATTTGCCTTGGCTGCTGGATAATTAAACATCGGAATCTCATGAAGACAAAGCCCGATACCATGAGCAATAGCCAATGGCAAAGCTTCGTCCCATGTCTCATATCCCCAGTAGCTGGGGGAAGTCGGCCATTTTTCGGCGACATCTAAGGTGGTATTCCCTGCTTTGACAGCACTCATCCCGTTATATAACATGACACGACACTCCTCGTAGAGTTCCTTCTGTTCTGCCGTAGCCTTTCCACAGCTAAAGGTGCGATAGCAACATGACCTATAGCCCTGATATTGACAGCCATCAACGTCGATATATATCAACTCACCTGGCCTTATAGGTTTGTCTGTGAAGGACAGGTCGAAGGGGTTGGTGTTATAACCGGAACAACATACTAAGTCCTCGGTGTGGTCATCACCTAACTCATACAGAACCTTTACCCCAATGCCGACGAGGTCACACTCTCTTATCCCTGGCCTTATAGCATCCTTAATAGCGGCAAACACTGGCTCAGTATTGGCACAAGTTATCCTCATCAACTCAATCTCGTCTCTGGTCTTTATCTTTCTGGCTTCAAGCATCGTATATCTACCATCGACAGCCTTTATACCCGCTCCCTTGAAGGCTTCAGCTAAAAGAAGCTCTGAGGTAAAGCCATCCATGCCGAGAGGCTCGTTGGTTACACCATGCTCAGCCATTATACCGCCTACTGCCTCCACTAAGCTGCTGGCATCGCTTGGTGTTTGAAAAAGTTTGGTTATGCCCACTCCAGCGCGGATTCTGCCTTTAAGCCAGGGCATAAGCTGGTTCATCTTAGCGATGTTTTGAGGTTGGAATAGAACTGGGTCACCATTTCTTGGCAAAACGACAAGGTTCAGTTGACCTGACCGCAGTGGTGTGGTAACGTAGTGGGCTGCAATATGTCGGATGCTGTCAGCATCGCAGGTTAATAGCGCTCCCAGTCCGTCTTTATTAACTTGGTCCCTTGCCCTTTGTAACCGCTCCTTCCTCAGGCGGTCATAATTAACTCCCTCTTGAATATCTGTTCCGTGCTTACCAAATACCATACTCCACCCCCTCTCACTTTGTTTTGTTTATGCTCGTCTTTGGGCTTTATTGGGTAGCTGTCACCTTCCCATTTGAAATACCTTCTTAATGTTTCCTTATAGAGTCATCAGGTATGCGTTACCACAGTGCCCAATTCGAGCGTATCATCCCTATGGTCAGAGGAGCTAACTCTTTTCTTCCCTCTTTTTTCTCATCTTAGCCATATAATCTTCGAATATTTTACCCTCGGCAGCCATTCTATCCCTAATCCCTGACTGGAAACCTGTCCAGTCCTTTCGGTCAATTATTGCCCACAGGGGATAAGGTTCGGCAGGGGGACACCCCTCGGCAAATACACCTTGACCACGGTACTTCTTGGTGCAGTCACCAACCAGGATAAGGTCTTTACCAGGTTTCACTCCCTCGGGAAGCTTTCTTTTGGGACCGATAATGATTGAAATACCTTGGTTTTTCTCGTACTCACCCAGTGACTTCAGTTTCTCCATGGTAAATGCCAGCAAGCCCTGGCAACTGCTGCAGGCACCTTCGGCATATATGTTGTATTCCGGCCATGAGTCAAGCCCTTCTAGGTATGGCAACCATAGCTTCTTGTACACTTCTTTTATTTGTTTCCCACGGATTTCTATGCGGTCTTCATCCACATTACCAATGCGCCGCTTGCGAACAGGCTCGTAATAGTCTACCTTTTTGATATCCAGACCAACCAGGCGGCAAACGGTGGCATCTACAGCTACTGTATCCTTGCCGGCGACAATACAACCAAAGTCTACCGGGATTGTGGCGTGGGGTCCAAAACCCTCTGCCGGTCGAATAAGATCCACTATTGAAAGGTCTGGTCTGATAACAGTCCATAGGTCCACCAGAGCCTCAGCCAGGTTGGTTTGGTGCATTTGGTAGTGAACCTTATCCTGAACGACTCCTTTCATATTCTTGAGGGCACAGGTGAAGACCACGCTGACATGAGACTTGAAGATGGGCACGTCCACTATGAAGTCTGCCTCTAGGAGGAATCTAGGTAAGGGTGTTCTGGTTAAAGCAGACCTAGCCCCCCGTATTGGAATGCTTATCAGGTCTTTCTCACTTTTGATATCGATAATCCTGTTTACGCCAGCCTCTTCCGCAGCCTTAGCGATACCGCTTACCTCCAAACACTCCATAGTATCCTGTCCGATGGCTGATGCCTCAGCCAGGATAATCTCCTTAGGCCGGGCTTTGCGCAATACTTTAATAACGGCAGCAATAACCGCGGGGCTGGTGTTCACGCTGGTTTCGGGTGGGAAGACATGGCCTGCGTTAGGTTTGACGACCACCGTTGAATTTGGCTTGATGAGAGAATCGACCCCACCTAGAAGGGAAAGTGCCTCCTCTACCATTTTTTCAGGGTCAGTCCCCTTAACTATAGAAACAACCGACTTTTTCATAAAACTAACCTCCTTTCCACATTTTGAAAAGCCTCGGTTTGGTTCAAAAGTTAATTATTTTCAGCCCGCCTATGCTACAAGCATATTCAGGTTAATATTATTTCTCCCAGGTATACATCAATTTTTGTC
>CAZFRL010000039.1:0-14098 GCA_964521325.1 uncultured Dehalococcoidales bacterium
CATCCTTCCTGGGAAGGACTAACCCTTTCTATCCAATCATAGGGGTTCACTCCATGTTAAAGTATGGTGAGCTGTCCAACGAAGCTGTTAACATCGTCAGCCGTGAGTTCATGCTGTTGGAGAAGTATATACAAGCTTCCAATCAACCCTTCCAGCAGGCATTAGACGCGCTGGAGAGAAAATAGAATACTACTCGCTCTGAAAAGGACGCCTGCGGACTTAGTCTAATATAAGCTTTGCCGCTCACTACGTTCGCTCAAGTGGTTAGTATTTTGTAAAGACTGAGAACATCAGACACATTGCTAGGTAGATATTTTCTGTTCGACTATCGGCGGGCTAGTGATGAGAGAAGTAGTGAAAAAGCTTGCCGGTTAACATTAATTAGCTATAATAACTGACGTGGGAAATCGTATGGAAAGTAATGGCAGTAAAAAAATAGTGCTATTTGTGGCTACAACGGGTTCCTTTCTCGCCCCTTTTATGGGGTCTTCCATCAATATTGCGCTCCCCTCAATTGGAAGAGAATTCGCCATGGATGCGATTTTACTAAGCTGGGTTGCCACTGCATATCTTTTGGCCGCCGCCGTTTTTACTGTTCCCTTGGGGAGAATAGCCGACATATACGGAAGGAAGAAAATTTTCACCTATGGCATAGTGATTTACACTGTTTCATCTCTTCTTTTGGCAATGTCAACTTCTGCCACTATGCTCATCTCCTTACGAGTCTTAGAGGGAATAGGCGGGGCAATGATTTTTGGCACTGGGGTAGCGATGCTAACCTCGGTGTTCCCTCCTGGCGAAAGAGGTAGAGCCTTAGGCATAAATGTCGCCGCAGTTTACCTGGGGCTTTCCCTTGGCCCATTTATAGGAGGGATTCTGACACAGCATTTTGGCTGGAGGAGTATTTTCCTGGTAAATGTACCTCTGGGCTTAATAGTTATTGCCTCTATTCTCTGGAAAGTGAAGGGAGAGTGGGCTGAGGCAAAAGGAGCTAAATTTGATCTTAGCGGTTCTATAATCTACGGCATTACCCTTGTAGCGCTAATTTACGGGCTTTCTCTACTACCGGCGATGTCGGGCGTATGGTCAATTATAATTGGCATCATAGGTATTTGGTTTTTCATCAGGTGGGAAACGAAGATGAGCAGCCCCGTCTTACATATGGATCTATTCAAAAATAATACCGTCTTCGTTTTTTCCAACCTAGCAGCGTTGATTAATTACAGCGCAACATTTGCCGTTGCCTTTCTCCTTAGCCTTTATTTGCAGTATACAAAAGGGCTTGATCCACAAAGTGCGGGCTTAATCTTGGTCTCAATGCCGGCTACACAGGCTATTTTGTCACCGGTTGCCGGTAGACTTTCGGACAGAGTTGAACCACGAATACTTGCCTCAGTGGGAATGGGGATAACGGCTATAGGGCTTGTCCTGCTTACTTTTTTGACTCAGAATACAACAATTGAGTTCGTCTTAGCCAGTTTAATCGTCCTCGGTTTTGGCTTTGCCCTTTTCTCATCTCCCAATACAAACGCAATTATGAGTTGTGTTGAAAAGAGGTCTTACGGGGTGGCCTCGGCAACGCTAGCAACAATGCGGCAGGTTGGAATGATGCTCAGTATGGGAATAGCCATGGTGATATTTTCCATATACATCGGCAGGGTAGAAATTACTCCCGAATACTATTCAGCTTTTGTGAGCGGTTTGAAGATAGCCTTTGTCATTTTTGCCGCCCTCTGTTTCGCAGGCATATTTGCCTCGCTTGCCAGAGGTAAGCTACGATAAAGAGGTTTGGATATTTCTGAACCCTTGGTATGCTTGTACTTTGTGTGCGCGTCTTCCTACCCCTCGACTCCTTTTTTATCTCTGACCTAGCGAAGAAAGCAAAAATAACTGCTAAAATAGACTTCTGTGGTATTGACATTATGGGTAGAAATGGTTTATCGTTCATACTAAAAAGGGAGGTGAATAGATGCAAGCATACTGTGTAAAGTGCCGTACTAAGAGGGAAATGAAGGACGCCAAGGCCATAACTATGAAGAACGGCAGACCGGCAACCCAGGGTGTGTGCCCTGTATGCGGAACCAAGATGTTCAAAATAGGAAAGAGTTAGGGCCAAAGTCAATTAGGAACTGGGATTCTGTGGGGGGCTGGATATTTATCACATTCAAATATCCAGCCCTTTCCTTGACTCAAAAGCCAGGGGACACATGTTCATCTCTGCCTCCACCACTATAAGCATAAAGTATAGCAACCGCCAACTCTTGTCAAGCGCTGAGTTTAACCAGCGCACTCGCTGATGACGGGAAGATTAATATCGTGATACAGAGGATAGTCTCCTGTCGTAGATAGGGCCTGCCAGGTATTTGGTGGTGGGACCTATGATAGTGCTGCCGCTTGAACAAACCGTCAGAACGTTTCCTCGATGTCCAATGTCATAGGAACAGATTGACTCTATTGAATTTGATCCATGATATAATAAGGCATGCCTTACGCAGGTTCTACAGTTAGTGGACTGAGGGTATTCCTTAGCTATCCAGGTAAGGATGGGCTAGTAATAGCGAAGCAAGCAGCAAATATCTTAAAGCAGTCTGGACATAATGCCTATGTATTTGACAGACACAAGACATTGTGCTATTGAGAGCAAATGATTTCCACACATAACTAAGGAATTATCGCTAGTCTCTCCGATTTTCTTCTCCAAGAATAGTCCCATCCTCTTGATACGCTTTCATGCATTTCTCATATCCAAATCTCCCGATAGGACAGACCTTCAAGCAGATCCCGCAACCGTCGTATTCTTCAAAGTAGGGCCAGCATTTCTTATCGTCAATCTTTCTTTTTACAACTCCGCGCCAATGCACTCTTTCTTCCGGAATCGCATTACCAGGACATGCTTCTATACATCTTCTACAGTTGTCACAATATTCGGACATATTCAGGTCAACCGGATTATCGGGGTCGATATCCGCGTCTACAGCCAGCATAGTCCATCTTACCCATGGGCCAAATTCCTTGGTTATGACCCATCCACCTGCACCTAACTCCCCCAATCCCGCCATAATTGCGTGGGGGGGATATTTGACAGTTCCGTCAAGAGGGGCTCTTGCATAAGCCCTGTAACCTTTGGACCTCACGAAGTCGGCAACATAAAATACCTGTCTTCCTAACTTCACGTAGACTTCGAAGTCCCATAACTTATCCTGAGGATGGGGTATCTGCTCTATGAGTTCTCTATCGATTGGCCTTCCCAAAACCACAGCTGCATCATAGGGAAACTCCTCATCCGCAGCTTCAGCAATAAACCTTCTATCCACCTTGGTTATACCGCAAATCAGACCAAGATCAGCTGAATATTCTTTAATCTCCTTTTTTAGGACGGAGAGGTTTTCCTCCTTATCGTCCGACAAATCCTGATTGTACCTGTCTTGGCCCGCATTCATTTCCAAGAATTGCCGGATGAAACCCCAATTTTCGTCATCGCCCCACCCGTATAGCCCAACTTTGCCTCTCTTTGCCCATTTCGGGTACTCCAATTGCCTTATTAATTTCGGCAACGGCTGCATTGCATCAATTACCACAGGGAGAGGATCAACATTAGAATAAAGATCCAAGGTTTTTGGATCGACTTCCACTGTTGGGAGATTGTCTGTTATGTTTTTTCCAAGGTTCTTTCGCCTTCGTTCTATAGTGAGTTTTTCCGAGTTCAGCCGTAGTAACCTCTCATCATGGTTTCTAGAGTTCTTCTTGTTACTTCCCATTTTCTTAACCTCCTCAATTCAACAATGCCTATTGACCTAGAGGGCGCTGGGCTTACGTCTCGGTTTCCTCTCAGCCAAAAGCCGATATGTAGTTATTTCCGTTACGCGACACGCCTTGACAAGGCAATCAAAGAGCTCCCTTTCTCAGAATCCAGAACTGAACCGATCACAGATTTCAGAAAGGTACCTTTGTAAATGCTTTTCCCGGCAGACCGCCTCAAGACCTCTTCTGCCGGCGGCTAATTACCGACCATTCATTGTCTCACGTTACGTCTCGAAGACTCTCATTCCCCTTTCGGCTACTTCTGTTTGCCATCGAAGCTGATTTTATACCTCAGCTGCGACCAAAGTCAATTGCTCCTCCCTATATCCCAGCACAGCCTCTTTGCTTAGCTTCCAATGCTTCCTAGGTAAACTGACTGTGCCATTCAGCGCTTTCCTCACAATCTTCCTCACATTCTGCACCAAACACATTAGCAAAAATTCCGCTCGCACTTTCAACAAGCCACCCAAGAAACGAAGCAATTCCTATTGAACAAATCGTCAGAAAGTACAACAAGAAGGATTCCACAAGACAATTGCATTTGTTCAGGATATCAATTGCGGAATCGTGCCGTTCTTACCGACAGCGGATACGTTAATTACCCAAGCGAAATCTCTTTAATCTCAAAGAGCTTTGGCCATAGCTTCCCGGTTACAAATAACCTATCATTCCTTGAGTCATAAGCAATACCGTTTAGAACATCAACCGGACCACTACGATCTTGGGGGCTCAGAAGTCCCTGCAACTCTATCCATCCTATGACTTGACCTGTTTGAGGTGCAATCTTAGCAATGCGGTCAGTTGGCCAGACATTAGCATAAATTTCTCCCTGAACATATTCCAACTCGTTGACTTTAGATACAGGGCCATCGCTGCCACGTACTTCAATCTTCTTTATTTCCTCAAAGGTTTCAGGCTCTAAAAAATGCAATTCGGCAGTGCCATCGCCCATAATTAGATACTCTCCATCATACGTAATGCCCCAACCTTCATTGGGATAATTAAACTCCTGTAATAGCTCAAAACTATCCTTATCGTAGACAAATCCGATACCAGATTGCCATGTCAGCTGTATTATCTTGTTTCGATAGATAGTCACACCCTCACCAAAAAACTGAGTTGGCAGCTCGCAAGTTTGCAGGACGTGCCCCGTTTCCAATTCAACTCTGCGTAGCGCGGAACGTCCACGGAGACCCGTTCCTTCATATAGAACACCGTTTTCAAAAACCAATCCTTGTGTGAAAGCCTGTTGGTCATGAGGATAAGTATTAACGACCTTGTAAGTATATATTGGGATAGCATCGGAGGTTCCATAATCTACCGTGCTCGTGGGCTCTGTGTATTCGGGAATATTTGAGCATGACAAAACAAAAACTGCTCCTACCAACACAAGGAGCTCCAGAAAAAATATCCTCCAGAGATGTTTCATAAAGATTACCTTATAGCTTGGTTAATTAGCTTCAGTCACTCAACGCTGAATTTGAGCCTGTTACCAATGGTTAGAGCAAAAACCTTATTTTAATCATTTGCACTTGAAAATGACCGTAATCTCTCATTTTTACCTCTATTATATCCAGACTCCGTGGATTGAACAAACCGCCAACTTGTTGGATAAATTATGTGAAAGAAGAGGCTAAGTTAAGAGGAACAAAGGTTAGGTAAATTGTGGATACCACTTCGCGCAAGGGACAGAAGACTAACCATTTATCTTTGGATCGAAAAAGTTATATAATGCTGTGGCATGAAGAAAAGCCTTGGCTTGTTAATACTGTTGCTATTGTTTATCGCCGGCTGTGCCTGCCCCTATGCCCCATATGAACCGGAACCAAAGCCACCAGTGAACTCTGAATATGCGGAACAGCTAGCCAAGCAGTTTTGTCCTATCATTTACCTGAAAGGAGAAGGGGAAGCAATAGAGAATTTTGAACCGGAACAAATAGAAATCATGGTCGACGAGGCATTCCTCCGTGATACGGAAGACCCTTCTTTTTTCGAAAAGGCAACATTACCCAGCTTATTACAGTGGTCAGGAAGTATCTACTACCTTGACTTGGAAGGATTGGGGCCGTCCACTCATTCGCCTACTGAATATCAGCTTAACTATGACGCGGTAAAGAGTCAATATCAACCCACTTTATATGCTCGGGTCAAAGAGGGAGGGGATGGGGACTACACCGTAGTACAATACTGGATATTCTACTATTTCAATGACTGGCGCAATCTTCATGAGGGTGATTGGGAACTGGTGCAACTCTGCTTCCCCGGTCACACAGTAAAGGAGCTCTTGGAAAAGGAAGAGCAACCAGTTTTCGCAGCCTACTCACAGCATCAAGCCGGTCAGAGGATGCCTTGGAGCGATATGGTGGACGGGTCTCTAGTGGAAGGAACACATCCGATAGTCTATGTTGCCCAAGGTTCGCATGCCAATTACTTCGCCCCGGGTAACTTTTGGTCAGGACTTGATTTTGATGACACCGGATTATCTTCGTGGCAGGTAATTACCCCTGAGCAGCTTGATATAGTATTGTTACCTGAGACTGAAGCTGAGGAAGAGGGGCTTGAGTGGTTGCGCTTCAGGGGACGTTGGGGAGAATATCTTGGCTTCTCAATCTCAGTGCTTGACCTGAAGTTCTGGCAGCGCGGCCCATTTGGCCCACCGTGGAGTGAAGGGGGGCAAAAGAGCGAAAATTGGGAACAACCGGAGGAATGGGCCACCGGGTTGTCTGAATACCCGAAGCCGTTTTGGGTATCCTTGTTGAATCTGCCAGGTGATTGGTCCACGCTGGCTATCTTCAGTTTGTTTAGCCCGGCTGACCTTCATGTTTACGACGCACTGGGCAGGCACGTAGGTATCAATGAAGAAGGCGAGCTCGAGACGCAGATATCTGGGGCTATGTATGTTACCCCCGAAGGGACAGACTACAAGACTATATTGATTCCTGACGCTGATGTTAGCGATGAATATATGATAGTGGCTGAAGGAACTGACTCAGGCACCATGGATATAAGGGCACAGGTGTCGGATGCTAAGACTAATTTGAGACGTTTCCTGGAATATATCAATGTGCCGGTATCGGTCACAACGGTGGCACGTACCAGAATTGAGCCCGAAATACCACTGCTAGTAAGGGTACCATCCTCTGCTGAGATTCTTGGTGGAACTAGGCGCGATACAACAACTAGGTTGGAGATGGACAGTGATGGTGACGGTGTCTTTGAAATTGAGAGCATACCGGGTAACTTTGAGAGACAGAAAGTAGTGCTATCTGAGTTAATGGCTAAAATAGGCATCGAGCCAGATACACTCAACCTCACCAGCATAGCTGTTGATGAGCCAATTACCGCCTACATAGAACTGCCGGAAGGCTTTAATCCTAAGGACATTGACTTAAGTACGGTACGCCTGCTGGGTGATATACCAGCTTGGGATAGGGCAATTGATGTCGTTGACCATGACCAGGATAGTATTTATGAGCTAGTGGTTAAGTTTGATCGGCAGTTAGTCATTGACTATCTTGTCCGCCAAAAGCAAGTAGAGGGTGAGGTTTCTCTCACCCTGACCGGTGTTGTTGACGGTCGGTCGTTCAAAGGGTTGGACACCATCCTTGTTGTCAGAAGCGCAGTAGGGCAGACACAAAGTGACTGAGCACAGGGTCGCCCTCTATTTGATATCCTCTGTCCCTGTTGTCTTTGGTGCTGTGATTCACTTCGTATTAGTCACCTTTAACACTTTTGTCCATCACAAAGCACTGTGATATACTATCGTCAAGGTAAGGGTAATGTCAGATAAGCCTCCTTCATACATCCAGCAGCAGGTTGAGAGGGGCATTTCTATCCTTAAAAGTGGCGGGCTAGTTGCCTTTCCTACTGACACTGTTTATGGAGTGGGTGCTGCCAGTTACCTTTATCGGGCTGTGGAGCGGATTTATCAGGTAAAGGAACGACCGCAGGATATGGCACTTCCTTTGCTCCTAGCCGATATATCACAGATAACTGAAGTTGCTCACTCTGTACCTCCGGTGGCATGGCTTTTAGTCGATAATTTCCTGCCCGGTGCCTTGACATTAATTTTATATAAGTCTAAATCGGTTCCTGACATTATCACTGGTGGTGGTATAACTGTAGCTGTCCGTATTCCTGCCCATTCTATTCCTGTTGCCCTTGCTGAAGGCTTAGGGTCGCCTATCGTGGGCACAAGTGCTAATCTGAGTGGTAAGCCAAGTTCGCTGACGGCTGACGATGTCTATTCTCAGTTTGGCGATAAGCTCGATTTAGTCATTGATGGTGGCAGGTGCCCTGGTGGTAGAGAATCTACCATAGTTGATGTGACCGGAGAAACACCAGTAGTTTTGCGGGAAGGCGCTATATCGAGGGAAGAGCTTGAGCGAGTCTGCGGAAGTATTGCTTTAGGAACGGAGGCTAAGTGATGCGTATTGCTATTGGCTGTGACCATAGGGGACTGGAGGTCAAGCAATTTATTATAAAACTGATTACCGAGGCAGAGCATAGTTATGAAGATTTTGGCGGTTACACTGCTGACCCGGTGGACTATCCTGATGTTGCCAAGAAGGTAGCTGAAGCAGTAGCTAATGGTAATTTTGAACGTGGCATTTTGATATGTAACACTGGTATCGGTATGAGCATTGCTGCTAATAAGGTTAGAGGGATAAGAGCTGCCTTGTGTCATGATGCCTTTAACACTGGGCGGGCTCGCCAGCATAATGATGCCAATATCCTTTGCTTGGGAACGAGACAGGCACCGGAGACGATACGTGAAATCGTTGACACTTTTCTTAGTGTTGAATTTGAGGGTGGAAGACACCAGCGCCGACTGAATAAGATAAAGGTTATGGAGAGTGAACCGTATGGTCGTCCCGTTGACAATAAATAGGTATTCTGTTATGTTGTGTTAATAGGGCTGAAGGTGGGGCTGCATGGTTTTTTAATCCGTCCCCACAGGGGCGGTTTTTTTAATTACGGCGATAAAGGGAGCATAGAAAATATGAAGAGCGATGTTGTTAAGAAGGGGATAGAACGGGCTCCTCACCGGTCTTTACTGCATGCTGTAGGGGTGACACGAGCCGAGATGGATAAACCTTTTGTAGGTGTTATCAACAGCTTTAGTGAGATTGTCCCCGGACATATAAACCTACGAGATATTGCTGAGGCGGTTAAGGAAGGCGTGTATGCTGGTGGAGGTGTTCCCTTCGAGGTTAATACTATCGCCGTGTGTGATGGTATCGCTATGAATCACCCGGGTATGAAGTATAGCCTGCCCAGCCGAGAACTAATCGCTGACTCGGTGGAGGTAGTGGTTGAGGCTCATGCCTTCGATGCTCTAGTCTTTATCCCTAATTGCGATAAGATAATTCCGGGGATGCTTATGGCAGCGGTAAGGCTGAACCTGCCGTCTATCTTTATTAGTGGCGGCCCAATGCTGGCTGGAACTTTGACTAGTAGTGGAGAGGTTAATAAAGTTGACCTCATCTCTGTCTTTGAAGCGGTGGGGAAGGTGACCACAGGGAAGATGAGCCAGGAGGAACTGGCACAGCTGGAGGGGATTGCCTGCCCCGGTTGTGGTTGTTGTTCGGGAATGTTTACCGCTAATACCATGAATTGTGCCACCGAGGCTATGGGTATGGGCTTGCCTGGTCACGGTACTATTCCAGCGATTGACACTAGACGCCGGCAGCTAGCTAAAGAAGCTGGGGAGCAGGTTATGGATTTATTAGCTAATAATATTCGCCCTCGGGATATAATAAATAAAGAATCTATTAACAATGCTTTTGCCGTTGATATGGCATTAGGCGGAAGCACCAATTCAGTTTTGCACCTTATGGCGATAGCTCATGAAGCTGGGATTGACTTTCCTCTGTCTATGGTGAATGAGGTAAGTCAATGTACTCCCCACCTGTGTAAGCTCAGTCCAGCCGGCGATTATCACATTGAAGACCTGGATCGTGCCGGTGGTGTATATGGAGTAATGAAGGAACTAAAAGGGCTCTTGAACTTGGATTTGGGAACAGTGTCAGGAAAATCAGTGGGTGAGATTATTGATGACAGTCGGATTATGGATAGAGAGGTTATCCATACTACTGCTAATGCTTATTCGGCTACAGGTGGTCTCGCTATTCTCTTTGGCAATCTAGCCCCCGAAGGCGCAGTGGTGAAAAAGGCTGCGGTAGCTCCTGAGATGATGGTTCATCAGGGACCAGCCAGGGTATTCGATTCTGAGGAAGAAGCGGCTAAAGCTATTATGGGTGGCAGTATAAAACCAGGTGAGGTGGTGGTCATTCGTTACGAAGGTCCTAAGGGAGGACCCGGGATGAGAGAGATGCTCACTCCCACCTCTCTCTTGAGTGGCATGGGTATGGATAAGGAGGTAGCCCTTATCACTGATGGACGCTTTTCCGGGGGTAGTCGGGGTGCGGCTATTGGACATGTCTCCCCTGAGGCAGCAAGTCGCGGACCTATTGCCGCCTTAAGGAATGGAGATATAATTAATATTGATATCCCTAATTATAAGCTTGAGGTAGAACTTAGCGATGAAGAGATGTCCAAGCGGTTAGCACAACTAGCCGAGTTTGAGCCTAGAGTGAAAACAGGCTATCTTAGATACTATGCCGAGAAGGTATGTTCAGCCAGCACTGGAGCCGTGTTTAGTTAATGAAAAACCGTGTAAAAATACGGAGGTATCGTCTGAGCGGCAAAGGAAAAGGCATAGAAATAAGACTAAGCAAAGCTCTTAGCGAGGAGAGGATGTAGCTATTATGAAGATGACCGGTGCCCAAATTATATGTGAGAGTCTGGTAAGAGAGGGAGTAGAGGTTATTTTTGGCATTCTTGGCGGAGCAATTTTGCCTTTATATGATACCTTACCTCAATATCCTCAGCTTCGTCATATCTTGGTTCGTCATGAGCAGGGGGCTGCCCACGCCGCTGAGGGCTATGCTAGGGTTACCGGAAAGGTAGGAGTATGCATGGCAACCTCAGGCCCTGGGGCAACTAACCTGGTGACCGGTATTGCCAATGCTCACCTTGATTCAACTCCGATAATAGCTATAACCGGGCAGGTAGCCAGAGCCTTTATTGGCAAGGATGCCTTCCAAGAGATAGATATTACCGGTATTACTCAACCTATTACTAAGCATAACTACCTTGCCCTTGATGCGGGTTCGCTGGCTAAAATGATTAAGGAGGCTTTTTATCTAGCCAGGACTGGTCGGCCAGGACCGGTGCTTATTGACCTGCCACGAGATGTTCAAATGGAGCAGGCAGAATTTCACTACCCAAACCGGGTGGACTTACCCGGCTATAAGCCAACGCTACAGGGGCACCCATCACAGATTAAGAAGGCGGCAAAGCTTATAAATGAGGTTCAGCGACCTCTCATTATCGCTGGTAGGGGAGTAATTATCTCAGGAGCCTATGCTGAGCTTAGTCAGCTATCTGAAACAGCACAAATACCAGTGGTTACTACCCTATTGGGCATCAGTTGTTTCCCTGAGTCTCATGTTCTGAGTTATGGTATGCTGGGGATGCATGGCATGGCTTATGCTAATATGGCGGTTGATGCTGCCGACCTTATTATTGCCATTGGCATGAGGTTTGATGATAGGGCTACGGCTAAGGTAAGTGCCTTTGCCCCTCATGCCCGTATTATTCATATTGATATTGACCCAGCCGAAATCGGTAAAAATGTGCGCGTGGATGTGCCTATAGTTGGTGATGTGAAAGTTGTCCTAAACGCATTAAATAAGCTAATCAACCCAACTCAGCATGTTGATTGGGTTCACCAGCTTGATGATTGGCGAAAGGAGCATCCGTCAGTAGAAATTAGAGATAGTGAAGGGCTCTTGCCTCAATTGGTCGTTCGTAAGATATATGAGGTAACCAAAGGCGAGGCTATTATTGTTACCGGTGTCGGACAGAACCAGATGTGGGCAGCTCAACACTACTGTTATAATAAACCAAATAGTATAATTTCATCAGGCGGATTGGGGACTATGGGATTTGAGCTCCCAGCGGCTATGGGGGCTAAGGTAGGCTGCCCTGAGAGTATTGTTTGGTGTGTTGCCGGTGACGGTGGTTTTCAGATGACGATTCAAGAGTTAGCTACCATAGTTAAGGAAAAAGTGGCGGTTAAAATAGCCATCATCAACAATGGTTTTTTGGGAATGGTGAGGCAATGGCAAGAATTATTCTTTGGCAGACGATACGTGGCTACGCCCTTGAGCGGACCTGATTTTGCCAAGATTGCTGAAGCGTACGGTCTTCCCGGGTTAAGGGTTAAACATAAGTCAGAGGTAGTTCCGGCTATTGAGCAGGCGATGGAATATGAAGGTCCGTTCCTAATAGATTTTGTGGTGGAACCGGAGGAAAATGTTTATCCTATGGTACCACCTGGAGCAGCTCTAGCTGAAGTACTTGAAGAACCTAAGAAAGAGGTGACAGCATGGCCACGGCGAAGCACACCCTAGTCGCCCTGGTAGAGGATAAGCCAGGGGTACTCAACCGAATGGCAAGCCTTTTTAGAAGGCGAGGCTTTAATATTGAAAGTATTGTTGTCGGGCATAGCGAGCTACCCCATTTATCACGCGTGACTATCGTCGTTAATGGGGCAACCACAATGGTGGAGCAGGTTAGAAAGCAGTTGGATAAGCTCATAGATGTGGTCAAGGTGTCCGATATTACTGAAGATGACATTGTTGCTCGGGAACTGGCATTGGTTAAAGTAAGAGCTACTTCGGCCAATAGAAGCGAGATTATTGAGGTTGTGGACATATTCAGGGCAAATATAGTGGATGTCGCCTCTGATTCGGTAACAATTGAGGTTACCGGAGATGAGGAGAAAATCAATTCCTTGTTTAATCTGCTTCGTGGTTTTGGGGTCAAGGAGATAGCCAGAACTGGTCGTATAGCTATGACTCGGGGAGGCTCAGGACCGATACAGGTAGAAGAAAGGTTGCCTAAGGCTCGTGCCAAAAAGCAGAAAGCATCCTAGAAGTCTTCTATCAGGGGGTATTTGGAGAGCAGTATAAAAGCGGCGTCACTATCTCATCGCAACCGCTACAGAACGCAAATAAATAAAGGAGATGATAAACCATGGCTAAGATATACTATGACAGTGATACCGACCTAACTTTGCTTGAGGGGAAGGTGATTGGCATTGTAGGTTATGGTAGTCAGGGGCATGCCCATGCCCAAAACCTCAGGGATAGTGGTTGCCAGGTGATAGTGGCTGAAGCTGAGGGAACCCCGGGCTGGAAGAGCGCTAAGGATGCTGGTTTCAGGGTGCTAGCAGCAGCTGAGGTGGCAAAGGAAGCTGATATTATAATGATGCTGGCGCCTGACACCCTGCAAAGAAAGATATATTACGAGTCTATTGAAAAAGGGCTAGCCCCGGGCAATACCCTGATGTTTGCTCACGGCTTTAACATCCATTATGGGCAAATCATTCCCTCACCTGACATCGATGTCTCCATGATAGCCCCCAAATGTCCCGGTCATATATTGAGGCGACTTTATACTGAAAAGAAGGGACCTCCGGCAATAGTTGCCGTCCATCAGGATGCTTCAGGTAAGGCAAAGGGTATAGCCCTGGCTTATGCCAGGGGCATCGGCTGTTCTCGAGCCGGGGTTATAGAAACTACCTTTGCTGAAGAGACAGAGACTGACCTTTTCGGCGAGCAGACAGTATTATGTGGTGGGGTCTCAGCCCTGGTAAAGGCTGGATTTGAGACGCTGGTTGAAGCCGGCTATCAGCCGGAGATAGCTTACTTTGAATGCTTCCACGAGCTTAAGCTTATTGTCGACCTGATGTATCAGGGGGGCTTGAGTTATATGCGCTATTCAGTCAGTGATACCGCTGAGTATGGTGATTATACACGGGGACCACGGGTCATTGATGATATGGTTAAAGATGAAATGGCGCAAATCCTGGCTGAGATTCAGGATGGCACATTTGCTAAAGAGTGGATTCTGGAAAACCAGGTCGGTCGCCCGGTTTATAATGCCCTGAAGCGTATGGATGCAGAGCACCCCGTTGAACTCATAGGCGAAGAGCTACGCCAGATGATGCCGTGGCTAAAGGGGTAGGTGATTTATTAAGGGTTAAAAGAATGGACTATGGATAGGGTAATTATCTTTGATACTACATTGCGGGATGGGGAGCAGGCGGCGGGGGGGACACTTAATATCCAGGAGAAACTGGAGATAGCTAAAGAACTGGAAAAGCTTGGCGTGGATGTTATTGAGGCTGGCTTTCCTATTAGCTCTCCGGGTGACTTTGAGGCAG
>CAZFRL010000040.1:0-13743 GCA_964521325.1 uncultured Dehalococcoidales bacterium
GACCATCTATCTAGCCCTGATGTTGCCATCAGGGTCAAGCGACCAACCCGGGGACTAGGCCGGGCGTCCTTTTGTCCCTCTATTTGGTCTTGCTCCGGATGGGGTTTACCCAGCCGACTGGTCACCCAGCCGCTGGTGAGCTCTTACCCCACCATTTCACCCTTGCCCGCACCGGCGGCAAACTTATTTTTGACTTCACCTCGGCATTGGTAAGCCGGTCGTTGGCGGTATGTTTCTGTGGCACTTTCCGTAGGGTCACCCCTCCTGGGTATTACCCAGCATCCTGCCCGGTGGAGCTCGGACTTTCCTCCGTGATAGTTAATGCACTATCAAGGCGGTCACCCGGTTTACTTGACCCTCTTACTTACACTCTAGTATAGAAAGTATTATAAGTCAACCCAAATGCGGCTAAATATTATATAGACTTGAGCCCGCCACTAGTATATGATAAGATAAACGTGGAGGCTTAATGTCATTGCCTGAATTGGATCCTTCATCAGCAACCTTGGCGGATAATAAGAAAGCCGAGGTTTTTTTGTCATCAGCCGGCGCTAAATCATTATCCTTAAAGGAAATGAAGACTATAGCTAAAAGGCTGCGCCGTCACATCATCACTATGACGGGAAAGGCAGGTAGTGGTCACCCCGGTGGCTCCCTGTCAGCGGTGGAGATTATTACTGCCCTTTACTTTAAGCTACTGCGACATAAGCCATCAGACCCTCAGTGGGCAGAAAGGGACAGGTTCATCCTGAGTAAGGGACATGCTGCCCCGCTACTCTATGCTGCTCTGGCAGAGTGTGGCTACTTCCCGGTAGATGAGCTATCAACTTTGAGGCAACTGGATAGCCGTCTTCAGGGTCACACTGACCGGACGCTCACCCCTGGGGTGGAGATGTCAGCCGGTGCTCTGGGACAGGGGCTATCCTTTGCCATTGGCATAGCTCTGGCTGGTCGCCTCAACTCACAGAAGTACAGAGTATATGTGCTAATGGGGGATGGTGAATGTGATGAGGGGCAGGTCTGGGAAGGGGCGATGGCAGCTGCCCACTTTAAATTAGACAACCTGGTGGCTATTGTAGACAACAATGGGCTGCAGATTGATGGCTGGAATCGTGATGTTATGAACCTTGACCCCTTTAGTGAAAAATGGCGGGCCTTTGGCTGGCGGGTTATTGAGGTTGATGGTCATGACCTCAGCCAGCTTATTGATGCCTTTAAACAGGCGAAGCAGGTGAAGGGACAACCTACAGTCATTATTGCCCACACTATCAAGGGCAAAGGGGTCAGCTTTATGGAGAATAAGGCTGATTTTCATGGCAAGGCGCCCAATGCTGCTGAAGTGGAGATAGCGTTAAAGGAACTGGAGTAGGAATGCCCCAAGAAATTTCTCTGAGAGAAACCTACGGTAAAACCTTGGTTGAACTGGGTAAGGAAAACCCGGATATTGTGGTGCTGGATGCCGACCTGTCCCGGTCAACGATGACCCAATTTTTTGCCAGTGAGTTTCCCCACCGCTTTTTTGACTGCGGTATTGCCGAGCAGAATATGGTGGGTATTGCTGCCGGGCTGGCAGCTTCAGGTAAGATTCCCTTTGCCAGCACCTTTGCCGTTTTTGCTCCTGGTCGTTGCTTTGACCAGATTCGTATGTCTATTGCTCAGCCCCGACTCAATGTTAAACTCGTTTCTACCCATGGCGGTATCAGCGTTGGCGAGGACGGCACCTCCCACCAGTCTGTTGAAGACCTGGCTCTGATTTGCTCCCTGCCTGGCTTTACCGTTATTGTCCCCGCCGATGCTATTGAAACTGTCCAGGCATTAAGGGTGGCTGCCGCCAGTTACGGACCCTTTTATATCAGGATATGCCGTCCCAAGATGCCACTGGTCTATTCTGAGGACTACCGTTTTAATCTGGGCAAGGCAGTAGCTATGAGACAGGGTAAGGATGTTACCGTTATAGCTATAGGCATTATAGTGGCGGCTGCCCTTGAAGCTGCTGTAAACCTTGAGCAGAAAGGCATAGACTGTCGCGTATTGAACATGCCTACCCTCAAGCCTATTGACGAGGCGGCGATTATTAAGGCTGCCGCTGAGACGGGGGCTATTGTTACCGCTGAGGAGCACCTGGAGCATGGCGGGCTGGGAAGTGTGGTAGCCCGGGTGCTCGCCCGACACCATCCGGTGCCAATTGAGTTTATCGCTATTAAGGATACCTATGCCAAATCAGGTAAGCCTGCTGAGCTTCTACAACGATACGGTTTAACGGCTAAGGACATTGAGCAGGCGGTTCAAGCGGTGGTAAAAAAGAAGGGATAGGCTAAGCGCTGCTTGTCTCTGAGGTATCAACCATTCGCCTGGCAGATGAAGAAGTTAATAAAAGATTATTGACGTAGTTCGTCTAATAGCTGTTGCGCCCGCTCCACGACTGTAGGGTCATCTGATAACTCAGTGACCTTCTCGAAGTCACTTACTGCTTTGGTCACTTCACCCTCAATAGCATAGGCAAGACCCCGACAGAAGTAGGCCAGGGCAAACTCTGGGTCAAGGTTAATTGCCTTATCAAAATCAGCTATAGCCTGGTCAAGGTCGCCTTTCTCATCGTAGTCGAGCCCCCGATTTAGGTAAGCCCAGGCATAGTCTGGGTCAAGGTTAATTGCCTTATCAAAATCAGCTATAGCCTGGTCAAGATCTCCTTTACCGTGGTAGGCAAGTCCCCGACAGTAGTAACTTGGGGCAAACTCTGGGTCAAGCTCAATCGCCTTACTATACTCGATTATAGCTTCATCCCACTGTTCATTGTCAGTATAGGCACCCCCCTGCTCCAAGTGCTCTATCACTGGACTTACACATCCCAAAATAAGCAGGGATACGCAGATAATAAGTGGAATAATCTTTATTTTGTTTCTCATATGTGCCCTTGTTTAATCACCGTTGTCCTCTACACCAGCACTATAGTTATGTTATTCTCGAGTCTTTTTCATATGTTGGGAACTTCAATATAGCCCTGTTTTGGCAGCTTGTCAATACCCAAATTAGTCCGTGCGGAATGTGGTTGGGGGGCTTCATTGCCCCCCAACCAAATCCCCATAAGATAAGCTGGGTTTGTGTGGCTATTAGACCATTTACATACATTGACATAGTAGTAAGGAATGCTTTATTGTTTAGTGTTTAGTGGCAAAGATGGGGGAAGTTGATAATACCCGGTAAAAATATTGTATGGAGGTGTTACATTGGAATTGATATCTAGTTTTAATAAATGTATTAACGAGCAGCTGGGTCTTGCGACTCTGCCGATAGCGGTTAAGTTATTGGAGCAAGGAGATAGTATACCTAATGAAGTGGGAAGGCCGTTGCGCGACCTCGGTGAGCCAGTCACACCATGCGGAGGATGGAACTTAGCTAGGCGTCTGAATCTTCCCATAGCCATGTTAGAGGAAGATTTTTCAACTATGTGTCCTACGGGCTTATTTGTCTTCGGGATTTTAGAACCAATAAAACAATGGATTGAAGGCGACCTAGCCTATGGGATATACGCAAGTTCAAGAGAAGCGGCAGCTAATATGGAAAAAAACGTCTTCCGGCTTCCGGTCGGCAAATATAAGGGGGTGGCTTTTGCACCTTTGGGGAAAGAGTATTTTGTTCCTGACCTTGCTATGATGTATTGCAACTCTAAACAGGCGATGCTTTTAACGACAGCAGTGGCATGGGCAAAAGGGGAGGCTTTGAAAGTTACCATAGCGGCGAGGAATGTATGCTCTGATGGCATTGTTCAACCATTTCAAATTGGACAGCCTGTTGTGGCAATACCATGTGGCGGAGACAGGGAATACGGTGGAACCCAAGACACTGAGATAGTGTTCACTACACCCTTGGATAGATTAGAAGGAATAATCAATGGTCTGGAACTCGCTGGGGGAGCAATTACAGTTGGAAATCTCGGAGAAAAGCATAAATTAATAAAACAGTACGAAGAAATGGGTATGATATTGGATGAAAAACTAGGCAGGAAAACTGCTGATAAAAAAATCTAGCGTTAAATCCCTGCACAAGCCAGACATTGTCATCAAGACGATTTTGAAACCCACCATGGGTAATGATAATAACGGGACTCCTGTTGCTGAGTAGATACCATCCTCTGAGCACTACTCTATCATCACGACCTGTAAAATAGACATGCTTCCAGTTAATATCCAGGCTTGACTATCTCGCCGGTAGTACTGACCGAGAGGCGCTGGATGAAAAACAAGCCGTTACGCAACTTTTGGTAGACAGAATAACAGTAAATCGGGAGGGTAAGGTCACCATTAACTTTGCTATACCAGAACCTACGATGGTTGTCGTATCTCCAGACGCCTTGTTCTGAGAAAATGGGTGAAGCCCACCAGGCAGGGCAGGGCAATGGAGTAACCGATAAGCAGTCCGGGAAATCCCAGCCACCAACATAATAGCGGCAGCGGGATAAACAAAACAGCGCTGGCTAGCATTACGTTTTTTTTGATAAACAGGGTTATTACGGTTGCAATGCCTGTGATTAGCATGGGCTGAGTTACTAGGGTTAGCAGCACGCCAATGGTGGTGCTCTCCCCCCGGCCTCCCCTGAAGCCAAGAAACACCGGCCAGTTATGACCGGCAACTGCGGCTACTCCGGTGAGCAGGACTACTACTTGGGGGCTATCGGCTACCTGGGCGATAAAAATAGCCAGCACCCCCTTACCGGCATCAATAATGCCTACTGCCACTCCTACCTTAGCCCCAAGCTCACGAAAAGTATTGGCGGCGCCCATATTGGCATCACCCATCTGCCGTATGTCTCTGCCTTTGAGCAGACGCCCGGCAATATAGGCAGTGGGGATGGAACCCAGGAAGTACCCCACTAATACTATTAGCCAGGGCATATCTTTTCTCCCGCTGGTGCCGGGGGCGGGACTCGAACCCACAAGGATTGCTCCGGCGGATTTTAAGTCCGCTGCGTCTGCCTATTCCGCCACCCCGGCACTAGCAGGATTATTGTAGCCAGTAGCTATAGCTGAGTCAAGAGTTTTGAGTTTTTTGTGCAGGTGGGGATTTTATTAGGTTTGAATTGTTAGCCTCATTAGGGGTATTGACAATAATAGCCCAGTCACTTAAAGTGTTTTTTATTGAGTTGTGTCATAGTTAATGGTAACACACAGATACAGGAAGGAGTGAGATTGGGTTATGATAGTCAAAATCATATGTCCAAAGTGTAACACTGAGGGTAGTTTCTCCGTGGTTGAGTCGAGCTATAAGGGTCCGTACCGATGCTGGAAATGTAAAGAGCTATTCACCGTCAAAATGGAAAATAACGAGCTAAAATCCTGTGAACCCCTTAGCCAGGATGAATTTGATAGGCAACAAGAAATAGAGGCCTTGAAAGCCAAATTCAAACAGCATTAGTCGATATGGCCGACACCACCTTTCTCTCAAGGTCGTAACTTCAATCAGCAGGCACTAATTACTTTCAACTTACAGCGGCGGTATAAAGCTTGAAACCATCCTCAAACCTTTTTAAGTTAGCATTGTGCAAAGCGGGCAAAATCTGTTACACTGGTTTATCCCAATGTTAAGCTTACCGAGTGAAGAATTGCGTATGACAAAAAGGGTAGTGGTAACTGGTCTGGGGGCAGTAACTCCGCTAGGTATAGGGGTGGAGACAAGCTGGCAAGCTTTGTGCGCTGGAAAATCTGGCATTTGCCCGGTTACCAGGTTTGATGCTACTGGTTTTCGGACCAGGATTGCTGGTGAAGTCAAGGAGTTTAATCCCCAGGATTTTGTGAGTAGGAGACTGGCAAAGAGGAGATGCCGCTTTATTCATTATGCACTGGCATCAGCCCAGATGGCGGTGGAAGATGCCAAGTTAGTCATCAATTCCGGTAATGCTGAGAGGGTAGGTGTGGTGGTGGGGACAGGCATTGGTGAGGTGGAGGGTTTAGAGGAAAATCACCAATTATTGCTACAGGGTGCTCGTCGGCGAATATCCCCGTTCTTTATAGCTACATTCTTTGCTAATATGGCGTCAGGTCTGGTTGCTATCAGGTTTGGGGCGAAGGGACCGAATCTCTGCCCGTCGACTGCATGTGCCTCCGGGGCACACGCTGTTGGTGACGCCTTCAGGCTTATCCAGAGGGGGGAGGCTGAAGCCATGATTGCTGGCGGGACTGAGGCACCCATCAGCCCTACTATATTTGCCGGGATGGATGCACTGGGGCCGACCTCTACTAGAAATGAGGAGCCAGAAAGAGCCAGTCGCCCGTTTGAAAAAGACCGGGATGGCTTTGTTATCAGTGAGGGCAGCGGTATTGTCATTTTGGAGGAGTTGCAGTTTGCTCTAAATAGAGGAGCCAGGATTTACGCTGAAGTATTGGGCTACGGTTTGAATAGCGATGCCTATCATATAACATCTCCCAACCCTGAGGGGGAGGGTGCAGCCAATTGTATGAGGATGGCTTTAGCTGATGCTGGCATTTCTGGTGATAAGATTGATTATATTAATGCTCATGGCACATCAACACAGCTAAATGACCTGTCTGAAACTCGGGCTATAAAGAGTATTTTTCAGGAGCAGGCTGGCAGCATACCGGTGAGTGCTAATAAGTCAATGCTGGGTCATTTATGGGGAGCTGGTGGGGCAGTGGAGGCAATATTTTCTATTTTGACTATTACACAGGGTATTATCCCACCAACAATCAATTATGAGACCCCTGACCCGATGTGTGACCTTGACTATGTGCCTAATGTAGCCAGGGAAGCTAAGGTAAAGATAGCCCTTTCCAATGCCTTTGGTTTTGGTGGCACTAATGCCACCTTGATTTTTAGCCAGTTCCCCTCATAGTGAGAACCATTAGCCTCTATTTGGGTAAAGAGCTGCTCATCGGTGAAGTGGTTCATTGAGATTGCCCCGGAGGGACAGGCAGCTCCACAGGTTCCGCAACCTTTACACAGCGCAGAAATAACATTGGAAACCCTTCTGCCATTCTCAGTGTTTATCTCTATGGCGCTATATGGGCACAGAGTAGCACAGATACCACAGCCGGCACAGACATCCTTATTTACGGAGGCGGTTATGGCCTCAGGTCTCACACAGCCCCTGCTCATAGGTATTGCTGCCTCTGTAATCGTGAATCATGGCCTACCTTAGTGGAATATAAGCAAAAATGCCTAGTAGCTGGCTTTTAACTAAGCCTTTCTACTGGTCAAAATTAGCCCTATAGTCGGATGGTACTTAACGAGCAATATAGTAAACTGCAAGTAGGAAAAGAGTAAGCCCCTAGTGGGCTGGCCTCAACTTAAACAAATCCTGGAGGTAAGCGAATGACTAAAGGACAGAAATGGGTTGTTGAGGATCCCGAGGAAAAGGGGATATTCTGGCCTAGCGAGGAGCTGAAGAAAAAGGCGTGGGTAAGCGATGCATCAATATACTCTGATGCAAGTAAGGACCCGGTGTCATTTTGGGCTAAGTTAGCTAGGGAGGGGCTTGATTGGTATAAGGATTGGGACAAAGCTTACGAGGAGGAACTGCCATATTTCAGGTGGTTCACCGGTGGCAAATTGAACGCTTGTTACAATTGTGTGGATAGACACGTTAAGACCTGGAAAAGAAACAAGGTAGCGATAATAGGAGTACAGGAGCCTGTAGATGAACCGCCTAAAACACTGACCTATTATGACCTTTATCGTGAGGTTAACAAGTTTGCTAATGTCCTGAAAGGCTTTGGTATTAAGAGAGGGGACAGGGTTAGTATCTATCTGCCGATGATTCCTGAGGTTCAGATAGCAATGCTAGCCTGTGCTCGTATTGGAGCACCGCATAGCGTTGTCTTCTCTGCCTTTAGTGCCGATTCACTTAAAGATAGAATAGTTGATGCTGGTTCCAAGGTCCTGGTCACTTGTGACGGTTACTATCGCCGTGGGCGTCCAGTAAATTTGAAAGCTCACGCTGATAAGGCAGTAGAGGGAACAAATATAGAGAAGGTGATAGTGTTCAGGAGGACAGGTCAGGATGTGGACTGGGTTGAGGGTAGGGATTTCTGGTGGCATGAGCTGATGGCGAAGGCTGACCTTTACTGTGAGCCTGAGTTCATGAATAGCGAAGACCCACTATATATCCTTTACACCAGTGGCACTACCGGCAAGCCAAAGGGAGTTATCCACTCCACCGGTGGCTATATGACGCAGGCCTATTGGACAGCAAAGTGGGATTTTGACCTTCATGATGAAGATGTATACTGGTGCACTGCTGACATTGGTTGGGTCACTGGTCATACTTATAACTGCTATGGTCCACTATGTGTAGGTGCTACCCAGATATTCTATGAAGGAGCCCCTGATTACCCTGACCGGGGTAGAGTGTGGCAGATAATAGAAAAGTACGGCGTGAGTGTGTTCTATACAGCGCCAACATTGATAAGAATGTTTATGGGCTGGGGGAATGAGTGGCTAGGAAAGTACGACCTGAGTTCCCTTCGCCTGTTAGCCACTGTCGGTGAGCCAATTAACGAGGAGGCCTGGATGTGGTGTTTTGAGAAGATTGGTGGCAGGAGATGCCCCATAATTGATACCTGGTGGCAGACAGAAACCGGGGGGACTTTGATCAATGCCTTACCCGGTATAGGTCCCTTTATTCCTACTGTTGCCGGCAGGAGCTTCCCTGGAACCCGACATGAGATACTAGATGAGGAAGGTAAACCCGTAGCCTTAGATGAAGATGGAGGAGGCTATTTGGTTCAAAGGAGTCCATTTGGTCCGGGTATGCTCCGAGGTATTTTTAACGACCCTGAAATGTACAAGGATAAATACTGGTCTCAATATGGTAACGGGGCTTACTTTACCAGCGATGGGGCGAGATTAGCCAGGAAGGATAACTTCCGTCTCACCGGAAGAGTGGATGACGTCATGAAGGTTGCTGGCCACAGGCTTTCTACAGCCGAGGTGGAGAACGCAATAGGTGGACATGAGGCAGTGGCCGAGTGTGCTGTAGTGGCAGCTCCCCATGAGATTAAAGGTGAGACACCGTGGGCTTTTGTCAGGCTTAAGAATGGAGAGGGGTCAGATAAGCTGATTAAAGAGCTTATGGATCAGGTGGTTAAAGTGCTTGGTCCTACCTGCCGACCGGACAGGATTATATTCGCCAGGGCAGTCCCGAGAACGAGAAGTGGCAAGATTATGCGCCGGATTTTGAAGAGCCTGGTTAAAGGCCAGCCAATAGGCGATATTACCACTATTGAGAATCCGGAGTCTGTGGAGGAGCTTAAAAAGCTGATCGGCTATAAAGAGCCGGAGTAGACACTAGCACCCTGGCTGACTCCTGAGCAAAGGAAAAACGCTGCAGGAAAAATATGTCACGGTAGCCACCAGGTGGGTTGAGGAGGTGGCTAAACTCGGTTTGGTTCCACCGCATATACATTGGAATATCATCTCTTACGGACGTATAAACACCCTGCTAAAGGAAGCTCGTCGTTAAAGGTCGTTGTCTAGTTAGACTGCCAGGCTTGTAACCGATAGCAACCCCGCTCCTCTGCCAGCAATCCCGGTGTCAGCAACTTGACACCTGCTAGAATGATTGCTAAATTCAAGTGTATAATGATACCATAATCTAGCATTATTTTGGGATTGTGAAAAGGAGAGGTAGATGAAGCAAATAGAATTAGAGGCTAATAGCCGGGAGATTCTGGGTAAAAAGGTCAGGCGTCTACGTCGTCAGGGGATTACACCAGTACATCTCTTTGGTCACAGTGTTGAGTCAGTGGCGCTACAGTGTGACACGGCCCGGCTCCAGCGAACCTTGGCTCGGGCGGGGAAGACAAGGATTATCAGCCTCAAGCTAGAAAAGGCAAAAAGGCCAAGAAACGTTCTCGTTCGAGAAGTTCAAATAGACCCGTGTACCAGTGAGTTACTTCATGTCGATTTCTACCAGGTGAGAGCAACGGAGAAAATAAGGGTGGAGGTTCCTATTGTTTTAGTTGGAGAAGCGCCAGCCTTGAATTTCAAGGAAAATATGCTGATGCGAGAGCTTGATAGTCTAACTGTTGAATGTCTGGCTGACAAAATTCCGACCAGTATAGAGTTAGACTTGAGTTCACTCACTGAGGTAGAGCAGACAATTCGAGTGAAAGACATTGTTTTGGGCGAAGAGGTTAAAATCTCCCATGACCCGGAATCTGTCGTGGCAAAGATTACTTCCAAGCCTGTGCTGAAGGTGGAAGAGGAAGAGGTAGCAGTGGAGGAGGCAGTCGAAGCTCCCGAAGCCGCCCCATCACCTGTAGAGGAATCACCGGAGAGTTAGATATACTGCAGATATTGGTAACAGATTGTCGGGCGGCGCACGGCTAATCCCGTTAGCTTCACTTCTTCGATTTCCCGGAATGATGGGGCGGCTTCTCCAAAAATCGCATTAATGTCTCTACGCATATATCAGGTAATGGAGGGCACCACCGGTGACGCTCTCGCTGCGGAAAGAGAGAATGATATATACCAGGTTCCATATTCGGTCAAAATATCTTTTTCCTGCTTGTAACGACTATCGAAAGGCAGTTGTCCAACCAATAAACATATTGAAAAACACAATATTCGGCAGATATTTAGATTGTCTAATCATAGCAATCATTGTCGGTTGTTAAATAGTCCTGGTATTTAACAAAGAGTGGACTGATTATACACCATCTTGTTATGAGTCGCCATTAAAGTTATAAGCTGGTTATTGCTAGTTCTCTCTCGATTGTCGTGATTACATACCGCACGGACATGCGTGCGGTATGTCTACCATAAAAAGAGTGGAAGCCCAGAGTAGACTCGACTTCCACCATCAACCGACCTCAATTCCTAATATTGACTTAAATATTCGCTGTAACTATCCACCTAGCTACGATTTTATGTTGTTTGCATTCCAGGAGTGAAGACACTAGGTCAACCGACACCCTGATTTTATTGTTTAGACTAATACCAAGTCAAGGTATTTTACAATTTGTTTCACATTAACAAAATCCATGCACAGGAATATCTAAGCTCTAGACTTTGATAAGAGTTGTCTAAACTATGGTTTAGTTATCATATTTCTGCGGTAACGTTGAACGCATCGTGGATTGCAGCCCACAGGTTGCGCGGACTCGAACAGTCTCCGACTACGTAGACCTCTCGTGCCACTTCCTTAAGTGCCTTCACCGTCTCGCATCGCGCCTTGCAGCCAAGTGCCAAAACCACCGTATCAGCCGGTATTTCATGCCGGTTCCAATTCTTGTCAATGACTACGGCTCCCCTGTCTCTTATTTCCTCCATTTTTACCTCGGTCTTGAATTCAGCGCCGTGCTGCTCAAGCAATCCCATCAACCCGATTTTGTTGACAAATGAGGCATCTTTTAGAATTTCCGATTCAGTGATCATGTCAATGATTGTGACCTTCTTCCCCTGCTCAGCTATGTGCAGGGCAGTTTCGCATCCGGTCAGCCCGGCTCCAGCCACTATTACCGTGTTCCCTGTCTTCGCTTTCTCTGTGTCCACATCATTTGCGATGACGACATTAGGCTTTTTGATACCAGGAATGTCTGGAATGAGTGGTTCTGCACCAACAGCCACGATGAGCACGTCCGGTTTCGCACTCTTGATGGAATCAGCAGTTACCTCAGTCGATAGTTTGATTTCCACAGGAGACCGCTGCGTCTTCTTGATCAACCAATCTAAATACCTCTTCATGTCAGCTTTGAATGATGGCGATGCTGCGACGCGAAGGGTTCCACCCAGTTCTTTCTCCTTCTCATACAAGGTTACCTCATGGCCTCTCGAAGAGGCTATTATGGCAGCTTCCATGCCCGCCGGCCCACCACCAACGATGATGACATTCTTCTTCTTATCCGCCGGCCGGATGTAGTTATTCTCATATTCCCGGCCGATTACCGGATTTACCGCACACCGAACGGGGAGGAAGTTTATTACTCTCTCACCGCAGAGAGTACAGCGAATGCAGGGTCTGATTTCATCAAGCTCCCCACGGTAGGTTTTATTGACGATTTCGGGATCGGCGATGTGTGCGCGCCCCATGGCGACGATGTCGGCTTTTCCTTCGGCGATGATGTTATCAGCCATTTCCAGGTCCAGAATCGAACCGACGCAGGTCACCGGGATCTTTACCGCTTTCTTTATCTTCTCCGCCCGGTGCACGTTGTAGGCATGGGGGAGATAAGTCGGCTGAATCATATAGGGAAAATATTCGAGGTCGGTGTGAACTCCTGCCGATACATGAACAAGGTCGACCTTATCCTGTATCATCTTGATGAACTCAATGGTCTCCTCTTCGTGCATTCCTTCGGGGACAAGTTCATCTCCGCTTATGCGATACTCTATGGCTAGCTTGTCGCCCACCTTCCTCCTGATGGCTGTTAAAACCTCTATGGCGAATCTGGCCCTGTTCTCAAGGCTCCCTCCGTAGTTGTCAGTCCTTTTGTTGGTGGAAGGTGAAGCAAACTGGGCCAGAAGGTGCCCATGGGCACCGTGAAGCATCACCATCTCGAGTCCAGCCTTCAGGCACCGCTGGCAGGCACTCGCAAAATTGTCGATAACTTGGTCGATCATATCCTGGTTCATCTCCGTGACCTGGGCTTTTTTCCTGCCTTCAATCAGGGCTCTTTTCTCCTCTATTTTGGATAGTATTGGCGAAGGACCGATAGGATTTTTGCCATCCAGAACCATTGGCGACGCCCACCCGCCGGCATGGTTGAGTTCGATAGATAGCTTGGCCCCGTATTTTTGGATGGCTTCTACCATTGTACTCAGTCCACCAACCACCCTGTCATCACCGAGGTTTAATTGTCCAAGATGTCCCGGAGAATAGTCACGGTCTATTGTCACATCACCAACGGTAACGATACCGGTTCCTCCTCTGGCGAATGACTGGTAAAACTCAATCAACTCTCTGGTCACAAAACCGTCGGGGGTAGCCATGCAGGCCAACATTGGGGAAGACTCGATCCTATTCTTTATTTCCACATTGCCAATTCTTAAAGGTGAAAATACATTCTTATACTGGGCCATTTTCGCACCTCCTTTATATTTATCTAATGTTTCTAACCTCGTGTTCTAACTCTCCAAGCTACAATACTACAACTTTCCTAATTTCCTGTAAACCCCTCGCTTAGTTCTCCGTAAATATCCGACAATCGACTCCTTTTTCTGGATGAATTTTATGACCTTATAGTGGAAAACATCGAGGACTGCACAGCCGAAGTAAAGAGGCTAGCTTTCGATGCCCTAGATATCAAGGCTTATACCAGCACAGACCGCGTGGAGATTCAGGGTGTTATACCGCTAGAATTACCTACCACTGCACGAACATCGGGATGAATACATGGACTTAAAATAATGCTTAACGAAGCTAAATGTCTTGGGGAAAGTTCTACCTTTTATCCTGCACGGCCTACCAAACACAACTTTTCCACACCCAACAGTTGAGACCTTCTTTGAATTGTCCTTTGCCATCTTCAGGTAATCTACTATGCCTCGACTCTGGGTTAGCCCCGTGGTGCAGAAATGAGAATTGCACATTCTGGCTTTTTGTGTAGTCAACATGAGTGCTCTCGTCATCAGCGACTATAAATTTTACGGGCAATTTCAGCCAATTCTCCCCATATGTTCATGTTTTCCTGTCCTTTCTTGAAAAGAGTTTCCATATATCATGACGCTTTTAGCTAGTCCGGTAGAGCCCCACTCCTACCAGCCAAACAACAGGCACGAAACATAGGC
>CAZFRL010000041.1:0-11758 GCA_964521325.1 uncultured Dehalococcoidales bacterium
TATAGGGTAGGATATACCGATCCACTTTTCCACCACATTCGGGACACTACCATCCAATATAAAGTCCCTGATGGGGCGAGCCTAGTGAAATTCCCCGCCACCAAAGAAGTTTTGCTAGGCTTGCTTTATCTGCTTTTGTCCTCCATTCATTTATCTATTTAATAAGTATAATTATAGCATAGTTTGAGTTGATACTCAACACAATATCAAGAGTAAATTTTTTTACACCATTCTCATTTGCCCTTTGTATTCTGCCTTAGACGGATAGATTGTCTTATCATCATCAATATATATTAACTCCATTTTTTTAAGTCTCATAATTAATGCTGAAATAGTGACGTCAAACTTCTCTTTTAGATAATATAAACTGCCCCAATCGTAAATATCTTCAGTCTCAATATGGTTTCTTAGTAATTTATAAGGTAGTAGTAAATAACCCATAAATGTGTGAGCCTGCCATTCGATCGGCTTGTTTGGACCTGTCGAGCGATACACGAATTTAGAAGCCATCTCTGTTCCAGGTAACATGGGCTGTAATCCCAAATCGGCTGCGTCTACATGTAGTACCCAGTGCCCCACTTCGTGGGCCAAAACAGTATTGTAAAGGCCATCGGTATCATCGTAGAAATTTTTTCTTCGCTCGTTGAAGATGACCTTCTTTTGACTCGGGCTTAAACCAGCAAAGATAATCTCGTTGGTATTTTCAGGGATTTTGTTCCATTCAAGAACCAAGTCGACAGTGTTTTCCGCGATTCTTTCAACAGGAACAGGAGCTGAAATCAAGCCATACCTCTCTTCATATTTCCCAATAAGCTCGCTGGCACGCCTCTCTATCTCTTTGGGGCTTAAGTAGCTCGTCTTCACTCCTTTTCTTTCTCCTGCAATAACCGGATTAGTTTATGACGATCGCCTGACCTTAAGAACTGCAAAATCTCTTTGTTCTTTAGAATTTGAGACAAGTCGGAAGGAACCTTTCCAGCTAAAGTAATCAACTCATCTTTGTCAGCGTCCAAAACTTCAGCCAGTTTTGTTATCACCTTCTCACTGGGAGGAGACAGTGCTCCGCTCTCAATTTTGCTAAGATATGTAAAATCAATTTTAACCTTACTCGCAACCTCTCTCTGATTCATACCAGCCTGTTTTCGTAACTCTCTCAACCTTTTCCCAAACTTTTGAACTTTCATATCTACCTCTTCGCTTATTAACGTTCGTTCTTCTCTTATATAGATATTGTATAATGATGTTGAGTTGAAAGTCAAGTGCAACTAATAAGTAATTTCCCAAAATTTTAGCTTGATGGTTAAGACTCCACCCGATTAGAATGAAATTGCTATGTTTGAGATTCTTAGTGATAAGTTAAGTAAGGTATTTCATAGGCTGAGTAACAAGGCTAAGCTGAGTAAGAAGGATATAATAGATGAGACAATGATAGAAAAGTTAGCTTCCACCAAGATAAGGGTAGGAATCAAAGTAAACAATCGTCGAATTTAAGTTTAGGTGTTTGTCTTTACTCTAGATAATCCCTTAGCTTTCGGCTTCGGCTGGGGTGGCGTAGTTTACGAAGTGCCTTAGCTTCGATTTGGCGAATCCGCTCCCTGGTTACATTGAACTCCTTGCCAACTTCCTCCAAGGTCCGACTTCGTCCATCCTCGAGACCAAATCTAAGTTGGAGCACTCGCTGCTCACGAGGAGTAAGGGTGGAGAGCACCTCATCAATTTGCCCCTTAAGTAGTTGCCTGGTGGCAGCATCAGAGGGTGGCAGAGTATTGCGATCCTCTATAAAGTCACCTAACTGACTATTATCCTCCTCTCCCATAGGTGACTCTAGTGATATTGGCAACTGTGATACCTTGACTATCCCTCTGACCTTTTGTGGTGAAATTTCCATTTCCTTGCCAATTTCGGTGGGGGTAGGCTCTCGCCCGTATTCCTGAGCCAGGTGGCGACTTGCCTTTAATAGTTTGTTAATGGTCTCAATCATATGAACTGGGATGCGAATAGTCCTCGCCTGGTCAGCTATAGCCCGGGTAATAGCTTGACGAATCCACCAGGTGGCATAGGTGCTGAATTTATAACCTTTATGGTAATCGAATTTCTCCACGGCTCTGATTAGACCGATATTCCCCTCCTGAACGAGGTCAAGGAGTGACATGCCTCGTCCGACATGTTTCTTGGCTATGCTGACTACCAAACGCAGGTTGGCTTCAATGAGGTGCCGTTCCGCTTTTTTAGCCTCACGCTCAATATTCCCCAGGTAAGCTTGAAGTTGCTTTTCATAATCCTGAATGGTATTGATAAAAGCAGTATCTGTCGCCAGAGTCTCCATGTCAGCTAGGACGAGGCTATCACCGAGAGCATCAAGCACCTCCCTCGGTAACAGGTTGATATTTATTGATAGATTGATAAGAAGGTGTTCTGTTTCTGGCATAGACCTGTTTGTTTGATAGGCTATAGCCCGGATTAGTTGCTGGTTTATCTCGCCATCGATGCTATCCAGTAATTTAGGATTGGAGATGGTCGCTATTAAGCTGGCTGTAGGTGGTAAGTCAAACTGCTCTTTGATGAGATGGATGATGGTAGACGCCTGACTCAGTTCCTTGAGTAAGGTAATTACTATTTCGGTTGCTGAAGGTGGCGTCCCATATTTCTTTAGCCAGTCTTGTTTTATCTCACTGATGTGTCTACCCTCCTCCATCTTTTTGGCTAAGACCTTTTCATCCTTGGCAGTGAGAAGGTGCACTCTGCCAATTTCGTGAAGGTACATGCGGACGGGGTCATCTGCTATCTCCTGTTCCTCCAGGGGTTCTAGCGGCAGTTCTAAATCGAAATCGGTCATCGATTCTGGCTTCTGAATATCAAAATGCTTTGCCTCATCCCATAGCGCGTTCAGGTTATTTTTGTCTTCGCTTATTTCTTCTTCGTCTTCCTCAAATTCGGGAAAAGCAGGGTGTAGAATCCCCGGTGCTTGTGACGCATCTTCTGGATTCTTATCTAGAGGCAGCTCCTTATTGCTCTTATCGTGGGGCGAGAGGTGTGTAGACTCATCACTATTTTCTCTTCCCATTCCCTTACCTCCTTTGATATTGACCCTCTGATTTTTGAGTAAAAACCTCTCCCAGTTGAATACTGGATTCTATTCCTTGCTCCTCAAGTTTAGCCAGTTCAGCGGCGGTGCCTCCTGTCTCGGCTTCTAAGGCTAGTATCTCTCCTCTTTTGGCTTCCAGACTTCGAAGGAATCTTTCCCGCAGGCGGAGAACACAGTCAGCATATTTCTGCTCTATTCGGTTGCTGGGTAGGCTCTTGGTTATTAGGGAATCAAGGTGTTCCCAAATTGCAGTGTCAAGCTCGGCTTTGAGCGATGGTGGGTCTTTAACCTTTTGCCAGGCGATAAAGATTTCACGGTTTTCGCTGCCCTCAAAATATTCAGGGGAAAGACCCTGACCACCGTCGGTAAGCGCCGGGTACTGTAGTAAGAGGGCCAGGCAATATTCCTCAAGGGGGCTGGACAAAAGTGGATGTGTGGCGCTTACCATTGCCTTTTGCCTTGGCTCTTTAGCCCTGCGGTCAGGTTTAATTCTGCTCAGAGCAGCTTCTATATTATGATAACTTACTCCTATCAACTCAGCCAATTTCCGTAGGTAGTGATCTCGGCGTGTATCATTCTTTATCTCGGCAATAATGGGTAGAAGCTTATCTACGGCTATGGATTTATCCTTGGCTGTAGACAGGTCAAGTTTGGAAGAAACCATATTGAAGGTATAATCAATCACAGGTAAAGCCTCTTCCATCAGGGTTTGCCAAGTCTTGGTATCTTGTTTAATAACATCATCAGGGTCTTTGTCTCTAGGTAGAATGATAACCTTTACCTCAGCATCAAGGATATTTTCATAGCCTACGCCCCGTAGCATAGCTTCCTCGCCAGCAGTATCGGCATCAAGAGCCAGAGCTATATTTTTGGTTAGCCTCTTCAAGATACTGACCTGTTTCTCAGTAACCGAGGTTCCCATAGAGGCGACCACATTGTTGAAACCATTTTGGTGAGCAGTGATAACATCCATGTAGCCCTCTACAATTACTGCTACGTTTTGCTGTCTAATAGCTGCCGCAGCCAGGTTTATGCCATATAGGCTGCTGCTCTTATCAAAGACTGGCGTCTGGGGTGAGTTAACGTATTTGGGCAGCGAATCATCAAGTACCCTTGCCCCAAAACCAATAACCCGCCCCCTTATATCAAGTATGGGGAACATTAACTTGTTGCGAAAGCGGTCGTGACTTTTACCACCCTCTGCTTCTACTACTAGACCGGTGGTCAATAATTCGCTTTCGGTGTAGCCGTTTGAAACCAGATATTGCTTTAGAGCTTCCCAGTTATTCAGACTAAAGCCCAATTGAAAGTCGGTAGTGGTTTTTGGTGAGAAACCCCGACTGGCTAAATAGTTTCGCGCCTTCCCTCCCGCCGGCGAGTTGAGGAGTAAATTGTGAAAATATTGAGCAGCTGCCTGGTTAGCTTGGTATAGTCTTTCCCTCTCCTTTTTTCCAGCTTCTGGTTCAGACCTTGAGCTGATGGTAACGCCTGCCTTTTCCGCTAGACGGCGCAGCGCATCGCCAAAGTCAATGCCTTCTTTTTTCATAATAAAGGAGAAGACATCGCCACCGGTATTGCAGGCACCGAAGCAATGCCAGCTTTGCTGCTCGGGATAGACAAAGAAAGACGGGTTCTTTTCAGAGTGAAATGGACATAGCCCTCTAAAGGTTCGTCCCGCCTTGGTTAAACGGGTATATTGGCTAACAATATCTACAATATCTGTTCTTTGCTTTACTTCGTCGATGACGCCCATCTTAATACCCTGCGATTGTTTATAATCTGCGTTATTTAGCCCTACTTTTGGTTAATAGTAGTTCATCAGCCATTCTCAGGGCATACTGGTCAGTCATGCCGGCGATATAGTCAACTACTCTCCGTTCAATGTCATCACTGTAGAAAGTATATTCTGGTGGCAGCTTGTCTTCATGCTTATTGAAGTAGTGGTATAATAAACGTACTGTCTCTCTTGCTTTTTCTGCCTCATTCTGAGCTGCGTGTACGTTATATACCCGGTCGAAAAGAAACTCACGTAAGGTATTTGTTGCCTCCAGAACCTGGGTACTCATTCCGATAGCCGGGCTGGCAGTATTATCGTAATCCCTTATTGCCCATGAATGCTCAATAATGTCACAGACCATAGTATTGATGCGTTGCGAGTGGAAGCGACCTAATATAGTAATGGCTGACAGTGGCAAATCATTCTCGGTGATGATGCCAGCTCGAATAGCATCGCCAATATCATGGTTAATGTAGGCAATGGTATCTGAAATCTTACATACCTCGCCCTCAACGGTATTTACCTCTCCCCAGCCTTGCCCCAGGATTTCTACTCCTCCCTTGGAGTGGTTAACAATACCGTCCCTTACCTCCCAGGTAAGATTTAGCCCCTGACCATTTTTCTCTAAAAGGTCAACGATTCGCAGGCTTTGCTCATTGTGTCTGAATCCCTGGGGGTAGAGTTCATTTAAGACATCCTCGCCAACATGACCAAAAGGGGTATGACCCAGGTCATGACCCAGGGCAATTGCCTCAGTCAAATCCTCATTAAGGTTTAGGGCACGGCTTATAGTCCGGGCTATTTGAGAGACCTCCAGGGTGTGGGTGAGCCGGGTTACATAGTGGTCGCCTAAGGGAGCAATGAAAACCTGTGTCTTGTGCTTGAGTCGGCGAAAAGCCTTGCTATGAATAATTCGGTCTCGGTCGCGCTGGAAAGCGGTGCGTACCGGGCATGGCTCTTCGTATTTGAGCCTGCCTCGCGACAGCTTACTTTTCGCAGCATAACGGGAAAGGCTCTCTTCTCTCTCCTCGGTTATCTGACGGATATTAAGCTGGCTAATCATTAAGTTTCAGTCTCTCTTCTGCCTTAGCAATTATCTCTCTGGTTTTGTCAATCATATCGGGGCTTACTGAGACTGAGGTAATGCCCCATTCCACCAGTTTTTCAGTAAGTTCGGGGTATACGGAAGGTGCTTGCCCGCAGATAGAGGAGGTAACGCCCATGCTCTTTGATACTTTAATTGCCCGTTCTAAGGCTATAAGCACTGCCTCATTTCTTTCATCAAATGTTTCAGCCAGCTTTTCACTGTCCCTATCAATGCCCAGGATGAGCTGGGTTAGGTCATTTGAGCCAATGGATATGCCGTCAATGCCGACTTTAAGGAATTTCTCGATGAGAAAAATATTGGAGGGTACCTCAACCATCATCCATAGTTTGAAATCGTCGGAGCGCACTAATCCCTCAGACTCCATAATTTCTTTAGTTCTGGCTAGTTCATCAATAGTCCTGACGAAAGGAATCATAACCCATAGATTTTTGTACTTCTTTCTCACCTTCTTTATAGCGGCTAGTTCTAGTTTAAACACATCGGCGTCGGTGATATATCGTGAAGCCCCTCTATAACCAAGCATGGGATTCTCTTCTGCATCCTCATATTCTTGACCCCCGATGAGGTCTCTGTATTCATTGGTCTTGAAGTCATTAGTTCGATAAACCACCGGGCGTGGGTTAAACGCTTTGGCAAAAGTACTGATACCTTGGGCAAGCTTATCTACGAATTCATTACCTCTGTTCTGGCTAATCATATAGCGGGGGTGCTCACCAATCTGGGCAACCATAAACTCGGCTCGAAGCAAACCTACTCCGTCCACATTACGAGGTGCCACTCTTTCGACTAGCTCAGGTTGGGCTAGATTTACATAAACTCTAGTCTTGGTTTTAATTTTTTCTCTGGAAATGGCAGCAGCCTGTTCTTTAACGGCTACTTTGCCTTCGTATACCTTACCCCGTGAGCCGTCTACGGTGATTATCTGCCCATCGGTTAGAGTAGCCACCGCCCGCTCAGCGCCAACAACACAGGGTATACCCAGCTCTCGACTGACGATGGCGGCATGTGCTGTCCTACCGCCGCGGTCGGTGACAATAGCTGCCGCCCGTTTCATTGCTGGAACAAAGTCGGGGGTAGTCATTTCGGCAACCAGGATATCTCCGTTTGCCACCTTATCTATTTGGGAGGCGTCAGGTATTACTTTGACTGGCCCTGAGGCTATGCCTGGACTGGCAGGTGCCCCAGACAGAAGTACCGGAGCTTTGATTTCAGGTATAGCTTCAGCTACTGTCTCCCTAATGGTAGTTACCGGGCGAGTTTGGACGATATAGATTTCCTTATCCTCTTTTGCCCACTCAATATCTTGCGGGAATTGGTACCAATCCTCTATGTGTTTTCCCAGTTTAGCCAGGGCAATTATATCTTTGTCACTTATTTTTTGCTGAGCTTTCTCCTCGGGGGTAAGGACCACTTTAATATTAGTTGTCTTACCTTTATCCCCTTCATTCCTTATTAGTTTCCACTCCTGCGGAGCAACATTCTTTTTGCTAATTTTTAGCTTATCTTTATCGACAATGTATGTATCAGGGGTTACATCTCCTGAGACAATCGTCTCACCAAGCCCGTAAACGGCTTCAATAGCGATTTTGCTTCTATCACTAGTTACTGGCTCCAAAGTGAACATAACTCCAGACGCCTCAGATTGCACCATTCTCTGGACCGGGACAGCGATACCAACCTTAGAGTGGTCAAAACCCTGCTCCTCTCTATAGAAAATGGCTCGTGCTTCGAAGAGTGACGCCCAGCATTTCTGAATGGCAGTTACCACAGCTTCTTTGCCTTCCACATTAAGAAAAGTGCTTTGCTGACCAGCAAAGGAGGCATCGGGCAGGTCTTCAGCAGTAGCTGAGGAGCGAATAGCAACCAAGCCCTGTCCCAATTTCATATAGGCTTGCTTAATTTCCTTGGCTAGCTCTGGGGGCATAGGAGCATCTAGAATTATTTGTTTAACTTTGGTAGCAGTTTGCTGAAGCTGTTTACTGTCATTAGAATCCAAAGGCTGTAGGAGATTGCGGATTTTATTGGTAATTCCCGACTTCTGCAGAAAGTCCAAATAAGCGTCAGCGGTTACAATAAAGCCGGGGGGAACAGGTATACGGGCTTTAGTCATTTCACCAAGGTTTGCCCCCTTACCACCAACAAGGGGTATGTCCTCCTTGGTAACCTCGTCAAACCAAACAATAGCTTTTTGGCTCGCAGGCATAGTTTTTGTGCCTCCTTTTTTAACGAAGTTAACAAAATTCTACCGTGTTAATTATACCACAATGTCACGAAGTCAATAAAGAATGTCTTATCTCTGGTTGACAGTGGTGGTGACGGGGTGTAGAATAAATATGGGCAGAGAGGGGTAATGGATGGGTTGCAACAGAAGTTATGGTTTCAAGGCTACTCAGAGTGGAGTAGTGGGCTAGGGAGCAAAGGAGGTCTGGCTATGATAGAGATGACAATTGATAGCATTCGGGTTAGCCTGATGAATTATCAACGGGTGGTGATTCTGAAAGAGAAGGTGGCGGGGCGCTATCTACCCATCTGGATTGGTCCCGCTGAGGCAGATGCCATAGCCATAAAACTACAAGGTGGGGTTGTGCCGAGACCGTTGACCCATGACTTATTACGCACGGTAATCGATACCTTGGGGGCTACTATCAACTCTATCATTGTCAATGACCTTAAGAACGATACCTTTTATGCCAAGATTATTCTTAATGTAGATGGGCGGCAGATGGAAGTTGACTCCCGTCCTAGTGATGCATTGGCGCTGGCAGTAAGGGCTGAGGTGCCTATCTATGTTGATGAGACGGTTTTAGATAGAGCCGGTATCCTGCTAGACCAGGAGACAGGTAAACCTATTCTCAAGGAAGCGGATGAGACTGGCAAGGGCAAGGAGGTTAGCGAGGAAGAGATGAAAAGGATGTCGGCTTTCTCTGATTTCATTAAGGACCTTGATTTAGGCGACTTTAATAAGCGTAAATCTTAGCATTATACGGGTTGGATTGGTGGAAGAGAATCTTATCAAACGGTTGATGACTTCAATAAAGTGTAGTGTCTGTGGGCACTGCTATGGGGTAGATAATATTGATGTTCTTGACCATCGTGAGGATTTGTGGTTTTTGAGGGCAGTTTGTTCAGCTTGCCATGCTCAGTGTTTAGTGGCGGCAGTGGTTAAGGAGGGTGAGGTACCTGAGGTTATTACCGACCTCACTGAAGCAGAGGTAGATAGATTCAAGAATGCGGGCAGGCTAACCGCCAATGATGTACTGGATATGCATAATTTCTTGAAGGAGTTTAACGGGGACTTTTCTCGGTTCTTCGCCGGAAGTGGGTTTGGTAGGAACTGAAAGTATTATTGTAAAGATGTATTTATTCCCGTAATTTAACGATAAAGAGCTCTAGAGCCGAAAGGCCTAGGGTTTTTAATTGCCAAAGGGACCGTTTATCAAGGGAGGTTTGAATAGAGTGTTTGATAACCTTACCCCTAGCTTCCCCTTCGGGTGAAAAGTCGTGGGTCACCACCCGCCATTAGTCGAGAAAAGCTTGTCTATGCGGGGTAGTCATGAGATAGTAAGCAAGAAGCATCAGTCAAAGTTTTTTTGTCCCGCAAGCTTAACATAAAACAGAGGCCTACCAAGAGTAATTCTTATGGACGTGAATCTAGTATTAGCAATTGGAATAATTATAGTCATCGGTTTTTTTGGTGGGCTAGTAGCAGAGAGATTCAAGTTTCCCAGGATTACCGGCTATATCATCATCGGTATTTTGTTGAGTCCTTCTGTTCTGAACATAATATCGGCAGCAACAATAACAAACCTGGATATAATCACCGATGTCGCTCTGGGCCTTATTGCCTTTTTGATTGGGGGTAGCCTTCGTCTGGAACCTCTACGAAAATTGGAAAAGAGCATCGTCTGGATAACACCTTTTGAAAGTTTAGGTGCCTGGCTACTCGTTACCTTACTGCTAGTATTCTTAGCTCCTCTCATCTTGAACATTCCCGGGGCGACTTTCTCTCAGACCTATTTCCCGATAGCCTTGATTATAGGCGCCATAGCCTGTGCCACTGCCCCGGCGGCAACAATGGCGGTAATCCAGCAATATAAGGCGAAAGGCCCTTTGACCACAACTTTACTGGCGGTAGTTGCCATTGATGACGCAATTGCGGTTATAGCTTTTGCCATCGCTTCAGGTGTAAGCCAACCCTTGGTGACTGGGACTGGAGCTATCTCCTTTTTTGAGATGCTGGGCGTCCCTTTCCTGCATATAGCTGAGGCTATAGCAATCGGCGTAGCTTTCGGCTTTGCCTTAACTTATATAGTTAGGCTGGTAAAAACGCGTGAATTGCTGTTGGTTGTAGTTTTTGGAATGATTATGGCGTGTAGCGGCGTTACTAGTCTCTTGGGCAGTTGTACAATTTTGGCAAACATGGCTGCCGGCTTCATCGTGGTTAATAAAGCAAGGGAAAATGAGATGTTTCATGCGGTTGAGAGAATTGATGAGGTAGTCTTTGCCATGTTTTTTGTATTGGCCGGATTGCATTTCGAACTGGGCGTCATGAAAACTGCTGGTCTATTGGCAGTGGTGATTGTTCTGGGGAGATACTTAGGCAAATACTTTGGAGCTAGAGGAGGGGCTACCATTGCTCATGCATCAACTGCTGTGAAAAAATATCTGGGTCTTGCTTTACTGCCCCAGGCCGGGGTTGCCATAGGTTTAGTTCTTCTGGCAAGGTCTGCATTCCCTACCTTTGGAGATATAATGCTGAATGCAGTTATTGCCTCAGTCATCATAAACGAACTGGTTTCACCACCTTTGGTAAAATATGCGATTATTAAGGCTGGGGAGGCTAGCCCTGGCTCCTGAGCTGGTAGGATAATTCAGAGGCTGATTAACTTATCTAGTCGCTTTTTTGATTTAAGCTCAGCAAACCCTCAATGGCTTCAATAACTATGTGTCCTTGGTCAAGATCAATAGATTTAACCACATCCTCAATGGCAGGAACCAGAATCTCTCCTTTAGCTCCACTGACTACATAGTTATCGTTACTTTCGGTGGTTAGAATTTCGGTGATATTCCCCAGCAGTTCCCCCTGTGTTGTCCATACCTCCAGCCCGATGAGCTGAAAATGGTAGCATTGCCCTTCAGGCAGAGACTGAAGTTGGCTATAATGTGTTTCTATGGGTTGTCCCCGGAGCCGTTGAGCATCTTCGATATCATTAATTGTATTAAGCTTGATAATTGCCTTCCCCTTGTGCCACTCAGCGCTGTCTATAGTCATAGGCTGCCGGTTAATATAAACCTTGGAAAAGGGGATGAAGCGTTGAGGAAAATCAGTTACTACCTTTACCTTTAGTTTACCCTTAATACCCCACGGGGCTAGAATTTGACCAATGGTTATAAATTCTGGCTGGGCTAATCTCATTCCTGATTCTGGTGTTATTTTTAGAGAATCTCTAGACTAGCTCTGGTGCCGGCTTTGGCTGCTTTCACCCTGAGCAAGGTACGCATAGCCTCAGCTACCCGGCCTTGTTTGCCGATAACTCTTCCCTTGTCCTCATCAGCAACTTGCAGCTTAAACGTTGTCTGCTCGTCTTTGGTTTCCTCAGTAACTTCCACTTCATCAGGTAAGTTGACAATTGATTTAACGATGTATTCTATTAGTTCTTTCATGTTTTCTCCTTAGGTGTTTTGAACTTTTCCATCACCCCTAGCTTTGATAGTAATCTAGCGGCGGTAGCTGTTGGCTGAGCCCCTTGCCTGAGCCAGTTTAGTGCTTTTTCTTCATCTATAACTA
>CAZFRL010000042.1:0-11281 GCA_964521325.1 uncultured Dehalococcoidales bacterium
TGGGTTAGTAGCAGCATGAATGCTTTGGTGTCCACTATTGACATCCGACCCCAAATATCCAGGCTGATTTACCTGAGCCCATGGCACCGGTTCTTCACCCTGGCACAGGCAAACCGGTAACCCCAGATGACTTGGCGCCTCTATTTCCTATGGAATTAATCAAGCAAGAGGTAAGCACCGAGCGCTGGATTGAAATCCCGGAAGAGGTGAGAGATGTCTATAAGCTGTGGAGACCAACAACCCTATTTCGGGCACACAGATTAGAGAAAGCTCTGGACACACCAGCCAGGATTTTTTACAAATATGAGGGAACAAGCCCTCCTGGCAGCCATAAGCCAAATACGGCTGTAGCCCAGGCCTACTATAATAAAATGGAAGGTGTCAAGCGCATAACTACTGAGACTGGTGCTGGGCAGTGGGGAAGTGCCCTGTCTTTTGGCTGTACCACCTTTGGGCTGGAGTGCAAGGTCTATATGGTTGCTATTAGCTATCACCAAAAACCCTACCGCCGTGTTATGATGGAGACCTGGGGGGCAAAGTGTGTCCCCAGTCCCAGTCCCGATACCAAGACGGGGCGAGATATGCTGGCTAAAGACCCTGATTGTCCCGGCAGTCTGGGATTAGCCATCAGTGAGGCAGTCGAGGATGCTGCTTCCCGAGACGACACCCACTATTCCTTGGGCAGTGTGCTTAACCATGTCCTGCTTCATCAAACTGTCAATGGGTTAGAAGCTAAAAAACTAGTGGAGGAGGCAGATGCCTACCCTGATATTATTGTTGGCTGCATTGGCGGTGGCTCAAACTTCGCCGGCTTATTTTTACCCTTTGTCAAGGACAAAATTGATGGAACGAAGCCAGACCTGCGCATTATCAATGTAGAACCAACAAGCTGTCCCACCTTGACCAAGGGACCATACGCCTATGACTTTGGCGATTCGGCTGGGATGACTCCCCTGTTCCTAATGTACACTCTAGGTCATGGCTTTATCCCACCACCGGTCCATGCTGGGGGCTTACGCTATCATGGAATGGCACCCATCATATGCCACCTTTACAAGCTAGGCTTGGTTGAAGCTAGAGCTGAGCACCAGCTGGCTACCTTCAAGGCTGGGGTAACCTTTGCTCGCACTGAGGGTATTATCAGCGCCCCTGAACCAAACCACGCCATTAAGGTAGTTATTGACGAAGCTCTCAAGTGCCGGGAATCTGGTAAGTCAAAAACTATACTGCTGGCTCATAGTGGACACGGGCATGTTGATATGGCTGCCTACGATGCTTACCTGTCCGGCAAACTCCAAAACTACGAGTATCCTGAGGAAAAGGTGAAGGAGGCGTTGGCTCAACTGCCTGAAGTACCTACGGCGTAGGCCAACATGAGCATAACAGGATAAGGGGCTGGGTATCACCCTAGCCCCTTATTTCTTTGTTATTTTGGTACTAACTTTAACTGAAACTTAACAATTATGTTATAATATTAATTATTATGAGACGGGCAAATATAAAATATCTATTAGCTTCTCTTATAATAATTATAGTCCTTCTTCTTGGGACTAGCTGCCAGCTATTGCCTGGTGTGGACACTTCACCCCCACCCAGCTCACCGCCTCCCCAGACTGATGTCCCGATTGACCCTAACTGGACGCCACCTGTAGACAATAGTGCCCCGGTACTGCCCGATATTGCTAGTGTAGTGGCTGATGTTAAGCCTTCGGTTGTGGCTATCAATACCGAGGCTATAACATATGATATTTTTGGTAGAGCGGTTAGGGAACAGGGGGCAGGCTCAGGGTGGATTCTAGATGAGGATGGGCTTATCGTGACCAATAACCATGTGGTTGAAGGAGCTGAGAGTATCACCGCAATCTTGGCTGATGGTAGAACCTTCAGTGCTCCCATAGAAACAGTAAGAACTGACCCACTAACTGATTTAGCTGTGTTTAAGATTAATGGTCAGAACCTACCAGCAGCTAATATGGGGGATTCTACTAAATTAAGAGTCGGTGATTGGGTAGTAGCTATTGGCAATTCATTGAATTTAGGAGTAACCCCTTCGGAAGGAATAATTAGGAGCTTGGAAGCTTCCGTACCAGTATCAGAAGGACAAACGCTGTATGGTCTTATTGGAACTAGCGCTGCCATCAACCCCGGTAATAGTGGCGGACCGCTGGTGAATATGGCAGGAGAGGTAATTGGTATCACCACTGTCAAGATTGCTATGGTCGGTGTTGAGGGTATGGGCTGGGCTATAAGTATTAATACAGCTATACCAGTAATCGAGGAACTGGTTTTGGAGGGATATGTGGTTCGTCCATACCTCGGGATAGTATTTGCTGACGTGAACCAATATATAATAGGCGAATATGACTTAGCCGTAGATAGAGGAGCATTCGTTACTCAGGTAGTCCCTGACAGTCCAGCCGGCAGAGCTGGATTAAAGGCGGGTGATGTTATCGTCAGCCTGGATGGCGAACAAATATTTACGGGACAGGAATTAGTAAAAGCTATACACTCTTCCCAGGTTGGAAAACGGGTAGAAATAATCTTCTGGCGAGGTGAGACGGAAGCGACTACTTATGCTACACTGATTGAACGTCCACAACCATCCTAAGTCAACCTGATCTCTTCACCCCTAATAATATGTCGTAGCCGCTTAATTTATAGCTTTCGATAAAGACAACTTCTTCGGGAACCCCTTCAATAAGCTGCCGAGATAGTGTTTCTTGCTTGATGTAGTCAGCAAAGTCCTCCATTACCCGCCTGATATAAGCCTCCCCTTGATAATAGGTAGTAATATAATCAGCGATATCAAATCCAGCTGAGCGGCGCATTGTTTGTAACCTGTGTACTATCTCCCGTGCCATTCCTTCAGCCGCCAGTTCAGGAGAAATGCTAGTATCCAGTGATACCATAAACTTGACTGGCGCCGATGTTGGTATTTTTTTAAGGAATTCCAGCCTTTTCACATTAACTTCTTCCAGCACCTGTGATTCCAAGCGTAGGATAGCATTCTTCTCCGCTTCAGATTTGACCTTAATCGAGAGTTTGGGCAAGGGTTGACGCACCTTTATTCCTGCTTCGCTGCGAACTGAGCGCCCCATACTGCACACTTCCATCACCACTCGGGTATCATCGGCTAGCTGCTTATCAATCTTATCCTTGTCAGCCACTGGAAAATCAGTTAGATGAACGCTGTCTGGAGCATTGGGAAATGCAGAACAAACCAGGTTTTGATATAGCTCCTCAGCCAGGAATGGAGTAAACGGAGCCAGTAATTTCGATAATGTAACCAGACATTGGTAAAGAGTAGTATATGCTGATAGCTTGTCGGCATCATTCTCACTCTTCCAGAAGCGCCGACGACTCCTCCTTACATACCAGTTAGACAGGTCACTCACAAAGCTTTCTATCCTCCTCCCTGCCTTGGTTGGATTATAACCATCCAGTGCTGTTTCCACATCAACTATAAGCTGATTAAGCTCAGAGGTAATCCACCTATCAAGTTCCGATTGCTCTAATGAAGCTCCTTCTGAACCGGGGATAAAGTGGTCAATGTTAGCATAGGTGACAAAGAAGGAATAAACGTTCCACAGCGTCAATAAGAATCGGCGTGTTATCTCAGCCACTGTCTCCTCGGAGAAACGACGCACATTACCTGGTGGCGAGGAGGTGAGACAATACCAGCGTAGAGCATCAGCACCATACTTATTAATTACTGCCGACGGCTCAACCACATTCCCCCTAGCCTTGCTCATCTTCTCCCCTTTGGCATCAAGGATGTGTCCCAGGCAGATAACATTTTTGAAGCAGGGGCGATTGAACAATAAAGTGGATATAGCATGCAGGCTATAAAACCAGCCACGGGTCTGGTCAACCGCTTCACAAATATAGTCAGCGGGAAACCGCCCGTCCTCAAGCAAGGTATCATTATCAAACGGGTAGTGCCACTGGGCTATAGGCATAGCTCCTGAATCAAACCAGCAGTCAATAACCTCAGGCACCCGTCTCATTACACCACGGCAGTGGGGACAATCAAAGGTTATCTCATCAACAAAGGGACGGTGCAAATCCAGAGGCTCGTTAAATCCAGAAAACCCTGACTTATTTTCTAACTCTTTCACACTGCCGATGCAATCATGTTTGCCACAGGACTCACATTGCCAGACGGGTAGTGGTGTCCCCCAGTAGCGCTCCCGGGAAAAAGCCCAGTCCACATTGTTCTCCAGCCAATCGCCAAACCGACCATACTTGATATGCTCCGGATACCAGTTTATCTGGTTATTGCCAGCAATAAGGGCTTCTTTTACTGCAGTTGTCTTGATATACCAGGTCTGTTTGGCGTAGTAAAGTAGAGGTGCATCGCAACGCCAGCAGAAGGGATAGGTGTGACTGATTATCTCACTGCGGTAGAGAAGCCCTCTGGCTTTCAGGTCATCTAAAATAAGGGGGTCAGCATCTTTGACAAACTTCCCCGAGAAGGGATAGTTGCCTGTGATAACCCCCTGCAAATCCACGGGGTGGACGAAGTCCAGTCCGTAATCCTCTCCAGTCTCATAGTCTATCTCACCGTAAGCCGGGGCGATATGGACAATCCCTGTCCCCTCCTCCATAGACACAAAATCGGTTTCAACGACCTTGTAGGTCAAGCTGGGAACACCAAGAAGTAGTGGTTTCGGTGCTTCCTGCACTTGGAGTTCCTTCCGTATTTGTCCAAGACTGTAAATCATTTGAAAACGCTTTCGTTCCACACCAAACTGATGAGGATTATATAGCGGCTCATACTCAATTCCCTCAACTCCTCCACCACCTACTAAATCTCTTCCCCTTAACCTTTCTATTAACTTGTAATCTTCAAGCACAACTGAGTCAAGCAAAGCTGAGGCTAGAATGAGATATTCATCATCTACTTCTACCACGGCATACTCGGCGTCAGCATCTACTGCTAAAGCTGTATTACCTGGCAGTGTCCATGGCGTTGTCGTCCACGCTAGGAAATAAGCTGGCTTACCTGAAGAGTGGAAAAGGTTAAAAAGACGGTTACGAACCTTAGAACCAGCTAGCGACCCCTTAACAATCTTGAACTTTACATAAATGGAAATATCGGCAATATCTTGGTAGCCCAGAGCAACCTCGTGGGAACTGAGAGAGGTACCACAGCGGGGACAGTGAGGCGTAACCTTGTAGCCCTGATACACCAGCCCCTTATCCCACATCTGTTTTACTGCCCACCACACGCTCTCAATATATTTATTGTCCATAGTGATGTAAGCGTGCTCTAAATCAACCCAGAAGCCAATGCGTTCAGTGAGCTGCTCCCATTCCTTAAGGTAACCGAAGACACTCTTCCGGCAGCGGTTGTTAAATCGGTCAACTCCGTATTCCTCAATCTCTGCCTTACCCGAAAAACCTAGCTCCCGTTCCACCTCTAGCTCTACCGGCAATCCGTGCGTATCCCAACCAGCAATGCGCGGGGCATAATAGCCCTTCATTGTCTTATAGCGTGGTATGACATCCTTAAACACGCGAGCCAGCACGTGATGAATCCCTGGGCTACCATTAGCCGTAGGTGGCCCTTCATAAAATACAAAACGGTGACCACCCTGGCGAGCTTCCACACTTCGTTCAAAGGTACCATTATTTTTCCACAGGCTAAGTATATTCTCCTCAATCTGCGGAAAATTTACCTTGCTACTCACTGGATAGAACATAGTCAAAACCTTCCCATAATAAAAATCCCGCCCTCCGGGGACGAGACTTATTAACCCGTGGTACCACCCCACTTCCCCCGCCTAGGGCCGGGGCACTCTTTTAGGATACACTACATACCCTCGTCTATGATAACGGCTGACACTACCGGCCAAATCTACTAGGCGGTTTGGGTTCGCCATACCACTGTTGGTTTGGCAGCTCGGGAGGGATTTTCAGAGGATGAACACATCTGCTTCCACCTTACCAGACTCGCTAGGTGTCCATTATCCTCCTACTCGTCTCCGTCATCGCCTTTTCAAGCTAAAGGTTAACACATGCCAAAGGACAAATCAATCAGGCTCACTTGTCGGGCTTTCCGTCTGCTCCTCAGGCAAAATAACCACCTTGCGAGCTTCACCCTCACCAGTACTCTGAGTAGTAACATCAGGGTCGTCAGCTAAAGTAAGGTGGATGATACGCCTCTCATAAGCTGCCATCGGCTCCAGGGTAAATGGTACTCCCTTAACCTTAACCTGCTCTGCCAAGCGCCCGGCTAAAGCCTCCAATGCTTTATACCGGCGCTGCTTATACCCTTCTACATCAATCATTATCAGTGACCGGACTTTCGTCTGATGAGCCACAATAAGTCTAACCATATATTGGAGACTGGAAAGGGTCTGCCCCCGCCGCCCAATCAAAATACCCAGGTCATCACCCTCTATATCAAAGGTAATGGGAGAAGTAGTTCCCTCCTCTCCATCAACAACAGGTTCAGCCTGAGACGTCACTGAAGCAACTATCCCCATCTTGCTAAGTATCGTCTCTAGCACGTTCCTGGCTATTTCAGCTATATCGCTCTCTTCTTCTGACACCAATGGCTCCACTCTAACCCTGACTTCCTCGCCACCCAGACCCAAGATACCATGCTTACCTTCTTTTATGACGGTGACCTTTACTTCTTTTCGGCTGAGCCCTAGTTGTTCTAAGGCGAGTTGGATAGCTTCCTCTTCGGTCTTGGCGCTTATCTCCAGATTCTCCATAACTCATTCCTTCTTTCTGTGCAGGGCTTGGCTCAACAATATCGGCGCTGAGGACATCACCCTCTAAGGGTGCCTCCTCTACTTGAGCAATACGCTCCTTATACCTTTTATCGCGGCTAACCTGCCTAGTTGCTCTCGCTGAAACCAAGCCTCCCCACCCAGAAATAAAATATTGGATAATAACTCTGATAATACTTGAGGTCACCCAGAAGAGAGCCAGACCACTAGGGACTGATAAAGTAATCATGGCAAATATTATCGGCATCATCCACAGCATCATCTGGTTCTGTGACTGCTGCTTGGGGTCAGCGGTTTGGGTCATTACCATCTTTTGCTGTACCCACATGGCGCCCCCTACCAGAACGGCTACCAAAAAGGTTTGGTCGGGGACAGCTAAATTCAGCCAGAGGAACTTACTCCCTACTGGTAACGTCGAATATACTATAGGCCAGGGATAAAGATATTTAGACAGACCCAGAAAATCCTCGGGAGTTATCGCTAAAAGCCGGATAATTGACTGATAAAGAGCTATCCAGATAGGTAGTTGGATTAGCATAGGAATTAAGCAACCGGCAGGGCTCATCCCGGACTCTCTGTATAGTCTCATTTGCTCTTCAGCCAATTTTTGCTTATCCTTAGCATACTTTTTCTGAAGCTCGGCAATCTTTGGCTGAAGGTCCTGCATCGCTTTAGAGGAACGAAGCTGTTTTAAGGTAAGCGGCAGTAGACAACCATTAACAATAATAGTCAGTGCAATAATAGCCAGCCCAAAGTTATCGGATAGATAATGAGACAGCGCAATGAGGATGTTTGTCATTGGCTGTATGGCAATTAAATCCCAGAAATTCAACGAAATCTACCTCACTCAGCACTTAACGAGAGATTCCAAAGTATTACTCCCGTCTGGGCATTTAGCGCGTAAAGACTTTCCTTCTTTTGGGTATGAATATAAACAACACCATCACTGGCCATTAGCGGGGCGTGTGTATCTGCTTCCACACTAGCTAGCTGTCTAATCTGATTACTGTCCGTATTCAGAGAGTGTATCTTGCCTTCCTCGGAAGCAATAATAATTGAGCTATCAATCAAAACCGGCGAGGAGTAAATCGGACTTTCCAGGTCAATAGCGCTTACCGCCTCATAACCACTTTCGGCATCCAAGATATAAACTTTGCCATCAACACATCCAGCATAGATGACACCATTATAAGCTATGGGGCTAGTCCAGAACCAATTACCAGCTTCAACCCTTGACCTCCACTTCAGGCTGCCATCAGTAGCATTGACCGCATAAAGATGTCTGTCAAAGGAACCGATATAAACTGTATTGTTATAGATAACCGGGATTGAGGCGACAGCCCCTTCAGCCTCAAACTCCCATCTCTTACTACCATCTTTAGCATCTATGGCATAAAGCTTTCTATCAAAGGACCCGATAAATAGCGTATCATCATTAATAGCCGGAGTTGACCAAATCTTATCCCCGGTTTGGAATGGTGACTCCCATTCCGGGTCACCGGTATCAACATCAAGAGCGTAGACCTTCCCATCAGAACAACCAAAATAGACCTTGCCCTGTGATACAAGGAGTCCACCAACAATAGGTTTGAGATTGCCTTCAGGGGGATACACCCACCTCTTTACTCCTGTACTGGAGCTGATGGCGTGGACTTTACCATCATAGCTACCAACATAAACTAAATCTCCAGCTACTACTGGGGTGCCATAGATGACTGCTGCAGTAGCTGATGATGGTGCACAGCCGAACCCGCCAGATGGCTTTGAAGTTTCCAGGGATATATCAGGCCACAGACGATTATGAGTTGATATATCCAGGGCAACAAGCTTACCCCCCTTAGAACCCAAAAACAGAGCGTCATCAGCTATTGCCACCCCTGACCAGCCTATGGGCGTAGTACCACTACCAATACAGCCAAAAGCGGTTAGCCCGCTCATAACCACAAAGATTATACCTAGCAGGAGCAATACCTTGCCCAACAATAGCTTATTTTGTCTAGTCCACACTTTATTCTCTTGCTTCTTCCTATACCCCTAATAAGAGGTTGACTACCAAAGTAGTTTTAAGGGGCTACGCCCTTTTAAGGAAGTAAGCCCTGTTAGGCTCTGCCCTTAATGGCTTTAGCCCCGCTGGTTTTAGCACTTATATTCTTGAATTAATGCCAAACATCCGGCACCGGGTCGTAACCACCAGGGTGAAAGGGATGGCAATGCCCTAATCGCTTTACTCCCAGCCATACCCCCTTAAAAAAACCGAACTTTGAGATAGCCTCATAGGTATATTGAGAGCAGGTTGGAGTAAAACGACAGGATGGTGGTGTAGCCTGCGATAGGGTTAACTGATAGAGCCTGATTAACTTTAGGGCAAACCTCTTCATACTTCCCGTCAATTAAACTGCTAAAATGTCCCTTTTGATAGAGTTGAATCTTCCACCGAGCTTCTGGCCACGCTACTACCTAGAAAAGCTGTGGTTTTCGGTGGTCTTAATAGTTGAGCTTGGGATAACAAGTCATTAACCGATTTCTTAAGGCTAGCATAGTCGGTAGTAGCTGCCGCGGGGCGAGCAATAAATATAATATCCCAGCCTGGTTGTAGCGGTGTTAGCCGCAGGATTTCACGAAACAAACGTTTTACTCTATTTCTCGTCACTGCTTTACCTACTCGTCGGCTAACCGACAAGCCATACCTAGATAAGGTAAGTCCGGTAGGCAAAGCCTTCAACACCATTAAGTCACTCACCCACGAGCCACCTTTGTCATAAACTAATGCATACTGTTCCGGCTTAGTAAGGTATTCTTCTCCCCGCATTGCCCAACCTTAACTGATTCACCGGTAATAGTGCTCTTCTCCTATCATACCACAGTCAATCTCTTACGACCTTTGAGTCGTCTTGCTTTTAAGACAGCTCGTCCATTTCGGGTGCTCATTCTCGCCCGAAAGCCATGCTCGCGCTTCCTTGGAATCCTCTTTGGTTGATAAGTCCTTTTTGGCAATTTAACTCCCTAATTGATTAAGGTGATTATACTTTCATCACCCGCTAGGTGTCAATCTAAAAGCTCATTTGTCAAGAAAAGCTTAGAGGGGTGGATTACACAGAGACTACCTGAAGAAATGGTTCTTGCTCTAGAGGGGGTATAGCCTTTCAATTATCAAACTAATCGCCTGCGCCCGCCCCTCCGGTCTTATGGATATGAACTGGAGCACATGGTAACAGGGCTAAATGCCGTGCTCTCTTTATAGCCACGGCTAAGACACGCTGGTGCTTAGCACAAACGCCTGTTTTACGACGGGGCTCAATCTTTCCTCTACTCGATATGTAGCGACTTAGTTTAAGAGGGTCTTTATAGTCCATAACTTCAGTCTTATCAGCGCAAAAAGAGCAAACCTTACGTTTAGGCACAAACCTTGCCCTGCCCTCTCTTCTACCTCTTGGTTTGTTAGATTTTTGTCTAGCCACTCGTTATATTTCTTCCACCTTTATTAAGTTTGTTAAGTTCTAGCTTCCGCCTAAAATGAAATGTCCTCCGGCTCAAATTCACTAACTCCAGCTTCCTCAATTTTATCTTCCTTCTCTTCAGGAAGTGGAGCTGCTGCTTGTCTATCAAGGAATGATACCTGGTTAGCTATTATTTCATTTCGGAAATACTTTTGCCCATCCTGGCCCTCCCAGGTGTGCGTTCTTAGCCTACCCTCAGCATAGACAAGCCGGCCCTTGGTTAGAAACTGGTTGCATTGTTCAGCTAACCTACCCCAGGCAACCACAGTAAACCACTCCGTCTCTTCCCTACGTTCGCCCTCGGCAGTAGTGTATCTCCGGTTTGTGGCAACACGAAATGAGGTTACAGGATTACCCTTAGGGGTAAAGCGCATCTCAGGTTCACTCCCAAGATTACCAATAATCATCACCTTATTTAAGCCTGCCATTTACCTTAAACCTCCTTTTACCCTCCAAACCTCACGGGACAAGAATCCCCTCTGGCTAACTGCTCAATTGTATCAACAGATGCCGCAAAACCTCCTCAGAAATTTGCAGGTTTGCCTCAAGCTCCCTGCTCACTGTCGGCTTCAATTTGAATCGACTCAACACATAATTGCCCTCCGTAAAATGTTTCACAGGATAGGCTAATTTTCTTTTGCCCCATTGTTCCACTTCAGAAATAATACCACCCTTTTCCGTAATAAACTGGCTTATCTTATCTATGGTAGTGTCAAATTTCTCATTCTCAACCGCTGGACTGATAATTAATACCAGTTCATAGTCACGTAACTGTTTATCTTCTACCTTTGATGCTTCTCTGGGTGCCCTTTTAGATGTCATTTGCTCTCCAAGAAATTTTACAATTCAACATTATAGCATACAATAGGAAACTCAAACAACGCTACTGCATTATGAGTGCGGTCAATAAACAACTTCAGACTAGTTTGACACCATAATATTCCCTCTGATAGACTTTAGCTGGACTGGCCCCGTGGTGTAGCGGATTAACATGCCACCCTGTCACGGTGGAGATCGGGGGTTCGAATCCCCCCGGGGTCG
>CAZFRL010000043.1:0-10294 GCA_964521325.1 uncultured Dehalococcoidales bacterium
TCTTGGTAAGAACGGGGTCACCAGTTCGAATCTGGTTGTGGGCTCAGGATAAAGGAGGCTGAAAATGGCTAAGAAAAAATTTGAGCGAACCAAGCCACATTGCAATGTGGGCACTATTGGTCATGTTGACCACGGGAAAACAACACTAACGTCAGCGATGACTTTGTGTTTATCTAAGGCGGGTATTACTGGATACCGTGAGTTTGATAGTATTGATAATGCTCCAGAGGAAAAGGCACGAGGGTTAACTATTGCTATTGCTCATGTGGAGTATGAGACGGAGAAGCGGCATTATGCTCATATTGATTGTCCGGGGCATGCTGACTATATTAAGAACATGATAACCGGAGCTGCCCAGATGGACGGGGCAATATTGGTAGTAAGTGCCCCTGATGGGCCTATGCCCCAGACTAGAGAGCACGTCCTGTTAGCCCGCCAGGTGGAGGTTCCTTCTATAGTAGTTTGCCTTAACAAGGTAGATTTGATGGAGGATGAGGAGCTTCTGGAACTGGTGGAGATGGAGGTAAGGGAGCTGCTTAATAAGTATAACTTCCCTGGTGATGAAATACCGATAGTAAGAGCGAGTGCTCTTAAGGCTGGTGAGTGTGGCTGTGGTAAGAGGGAATGTCAGTGGTGTGGAGGCATCTGGAAGCTGCTGGATGCAATTGATAGCTATGTTCCAATCCCAACGCGACCTAAAGACCAGCCCTTTTTGATGCCGGTAGAGGATGTCTTTAGCATCAAAGGCAGAGGCACTGTGCCTACAGGTAGGGTAGAGAGGGGAGTGATTCGTGCCGGGGATGAGATTGAGATTGTAGGCTTGCATCATGAGCCCCATAAAACGGTGGCTACCAGCCTGGAGATGTTCCATAAGATTTTAGATTATGCGGAACCGGGAGACGCGGTAGGTGTCCTGCTCAGGGGTATAGACCGCGATGAGATAGAGCGCGGTCAGGTATTAGCTGCACCAGGCACTATTAAACCTCATGTCTACGCTGAGGCTGAGGTATATGTTTTGAGTAAGGAGGAGGGAGGCAGGCATACTCCGTTCTTCAACGGATACAAGCCTCAATTTTATATCAGGACTACAGATGTTACCGGAAGCATTGAACTACCAGAAGGGGTAGAGATGGTTATGCCCGGTGATAATGTAACCATGAAGATAAGGCTTATTTATCCGGTAGCCTTGGAGAAAGGCTTGCGTTTTGCTATTCGGGAGGGAGGTAAAACGGTAGGTGCTGGCACCTTTTCCCGTATTATAGAGTAGATATGGCTAGAAAAGCTGGAGCGAGGGTCATCATACATCTTGCTTGTACTGAGTGTAAGGAAAGGACATACACCACAACTAAGAACAGAAGGAATGACCCTCAACGATTAGAGCTCAGAAAATACTGTCCTCGTTGTCGCTCATATAAACTCCATAGGGAGACAAAATAGTGCAATCAAGGGGCATGTGAAGGTTCTTCTATGGTACAGCATACTGCTAAGCGAGGTCGTTCAGGATTTAGACTTATTGGTGAGGTTATAAGCGAGTTAAAGAAGGTAGTTTGGCTCACCAGAAGAGAGGTTATTTACTTGACATTCCTGGTAATTGTGGTCGCCATCGTAGCCGGTGTGATTTTGGGTGCATTTGACTACGGTTTTGCCCGCGTTGTTGATGAACTTTTTTTAGGTAGATAGAAGCTTGGTTGGTTTCCAGTCTAGGTTGAAGGCCCCATCACCTTAAAGGTTAGGTTTATACTTTTTCAAAAAAACTTCATCTGAGTGAGGGTATTTGTGGGAGAGGATCAAAAGCATTGGTTTGTAATTCATACCTATTCAGGGTATGAAGAACGAGTTAAGAAGAATTTAGAGCAACGCCTCAAGTTCATGGATGCTGAAGGTGAAGTTTCTCAAATAGTCATACCTACTAGTGAGGAGATTGAGGTTAGAAGTGGGCAGAGGCGTACCGTGACTAAAAAGATATTACCTGGTTATGTTCTTGTTCAGATGAGGATGAGTGACCATAGCTGGGATGTGGTGCGTAATACCCCTGGCGTCACTGGTTTTGTTAGTAGCGAAAATAAGCCTGTTCCGTTGCAGGCGGAGGAAGTTGACCAGATTTTGAAGCAGATGACAGCCGAAGCGCCTAAGGTTAAGGTTGGTTTTCGGCAGGGACAGAGTGTACGGGTGACTGATGGTCCATTTATTGATTTTGTTGGAGTAGTAGATGATATAAGCCCTGGAACGGGTAAAGTTAAGGTGCTTCTTTCCATTTTTGGTCGTGAAACGCCGGTCGAGCTTGACTCCTTACAGGTGGAGAAGCTTTAGATTTATTTATTAGGAGACTACATTGGCGAAGAAGATTCGAGCAGTGATTAAACTGCAAATTCCGGCGGGGCAGGCAAATCCAGCCCCTCCTGTGGGCCCGGCTTTGGGGCAACATGGGATTAATATTATGGCCTTTTGTAAGACGTATAATGAGCGCACGGCAACACAGGTTGGGTCTATCATTCCGGTGGAAATAACTGTCTTTGAGGATAGGTCGTTTACCTTTGTTACTAAAACACCGCCAACTACTGATTTGTTGAAAAAGGCGCTAGGTGTGGAAAAAGGGGCTAGTACTACTGGTCGTGAAAGGATAGGGAAGCTACCTCGAGATAAAATTCGTGAAATAGCCCAGATTAAGGCTAAGGACCTGAATGCTACTACTACTGAGGGAGCAGAGCGAATTATTGAAGGCACAGCCCGAAGTATGGGAATTGAAATAGAGTAGAAAAAATGACAAGACACGGTAAAAAGTATCAAGAGGCAGTCAAATTACTGGACAAGTCGAAGACTTATTCTCCTCAAGAGGCTATTAAGTTAGCTAAGCAGATGGTTCATGCTCGATTTGACGAGACTGTCGAACTGCATCTCCAGATGGGTGTTGACCCCCGAAATGCCAGTCAGCAGGTGCGCGGTGTTGCCCTTTTGCCTCACGGTGTGGGAAAGAAGGTGCGTGTTTTAGTCTTTGTCCAGGGTGAGGGGGGAAAGATTGCTGAAACGGCGGGGGCAGATTTTGTTGGTGGTGATGAGCTGGTTAAGAAGATTGAGGATGGCTGGTTGGATTTTGATACGGCTATTGCTACCCCGGATATGATGGGCAAGGTGGGAAAGTTAGGCAAAATACTGGGCCGGAAAGGATTAATGCCCAACCCTAAATCAGGCACTGTAGTAGCTACTACTGACCTGCCCCGGGTAATAGGTGATGCCAGTAAAGGCCGGGTGGAATTTAAACTGGACAGGACGGCTATCATCCATATCCCTTTGGGTAAGATTAGTTTTGAAGATGATAAGTTGCTGGATAACCTCACTGCAGTGGTGGAGGCAGTGATGCGGGCCAAACCCAGTGGTGTCAAGGGGCAATATGTGAGAACTGCCTCCTTAACTACTGCAATGGGGCCTGGTATCAGGCTTGACCTTAAACCTACCCTCTCTCTAAGTTCCAGTTGATACTCTGGAACTTTATAAATGTTTACCGAATGAAGCATTTATCCCTTACCAAGTCACGGGGACAAGGTAGAGCCTAATTGATAATAGTGGTTTAATTTTGATATAATGTTCTGCTCTTGGAAAGTAGAAGAGGGCTTCTGAAAACTAAGTAGTCCCATGAAAGGAGGTAAAAACAAAAAATGGTTGGCATTACATCATATGGGGCGTATATACCTTTGCATCGGATAGACCGTAATGTTATTTATTCGGCTATGGGATGGCTAGACCCAGCTACTTATATGGCTGGGGAAAAGGCAGTAGGTAACTACGATGAGGACGCTGTTACCATGGCGGTGGCGGCAGGTATGAATTGCTTAAACGGGATCGATAGGAACATAATTGACGGAGTATATTTTGGCAGTGTTACTTTGCCCTATAAGGAAAGGCAAAATGCGGGAATAATTGCTACCGCTCTTGACCTTCGGTCCGATATAAAAACTGCTGACTTCGCTGGCTCTACCAAGTCAGGAACTACTGCTTTACTTTCCGCCTACGACGCAATTAAAGCCGGCTCAGCTAAGAATATTTTGGTATGTGCCGCTGATTGCCGTATAGGGAAGCCCGGCAGCCCTCAAGAGGAATCTTATGGTGATGGCGCTGCTGCTTTCCTTTTAGGCGAGAATGATATAATTGCCAGTTTCCAGGGGTCTTATTCTGTTTCTTACGACTTTATGGATTCATGGGTGGCAGACGTAGAGAGATTTAGCAGGCTGGGAGAAAGTAGATGGATTAGGGAAGAGGGATATACTAAATTTATCCCGGAAGCAGTTTCAGGGTTGGCTGAGAGATATAAGCTTAATCCCAAGGATATTGCTAAAATAGGTTACCCCTGCCTTTACCCTAGAGAACATGCTGGCATAGGAAAGAGACTTGGGCTCGAACCCGGTCAAATTCAAGAGCATATGCTTAATACTCTGGGTGACACTGGCACCGTTTATCCCTTAATATTACTCGTGGCGGCACTTGAGGAGGCTAACCCAAAGGATAATATTGTTATTGCCAGTTTTGGCTATGGGAGTGATGCCCTGTGGTTCCAAGCTACAGAAAAATTAACCGCCATCAAGGACAAAAGAAAAGGAGTGAAAAAGCATCTGGCTTCTAAGCAGATGTTAACCAACTATCAAAAGTATGTCACCTTTCGAAATATAATCACTGTGGAGAAGGGGGTTAGGGGTGAAACAGTTCCCTGGGAGCAGGTATCACTGGCCTGGAGGAATCGCCGGGAACTTTTGGGTCTTGTCGGGTCAAAATGTAAAAAGTGCGGGACCCCACAATATCCTCGCCAAAGGATATGCGTAAATCCTGCCTGTAAAGCTATTGATAATATGGAAGATTATAACTTCTCTGATAAAAAGGGAACTCTCTTTACCTATACTGAGGATCACCTGGTCTTTAGCTTGAATCCCCCACAAATATATGGCATGGTGGACTTTGACGGAGGTGGAAGGTTTTGGTATGATATAACTGATTGCGCATCAGATTCACTTAAAGTGGGGTTGCCTATGGAGATGACCTTCCGAAGAAAATTCATTGATGAGAGACGAGGTATCTACGCTTACTCCTGGAAAGCAATGCCAGTGCGAGTATAATTAGTAAAGAGGAGGCAGAAATAATGGGCAGCATAAAGGATAAAGTTGCAATTATAGGAATGGGTTGCACTAAGTTTGGTGAGCGCTGGGATGCAGACGCTGAGGATTTAATGGTTGAAGCGTTTACCGAAGCCATTGAGGATGCCGGAATAGAGCCAAAAGATATTCAGGCAGCCTGGTCAGGCACCCAGTTTACCGAGGTTAATATCGGAGCTAGTGGTATACCTTTAGCCCGAACACTGAAGTTACCGTTCATACCAACGACTCATGTGGAGAATATGTGCGCTAGTGGCTCAGAGGCTTTGAGAGGAGCCTGTTATGCGGTTGCCTCAGGGGCTTGTGATATTGCTTTGGCACTTGGCGTGGAGAAGCTCAAGGATGTTGGTTATGGCGGTCTTCCTGATATCTCTATTGGTGCTGAAGGAAAAAGGAGCCGGCTTGTTAGCCCGAATTTTAGTGCCCCCGGGAACTTTGCTATGATGGCTACCAGATACTTTAGTCGGTATGGTCTTAGCCCGGAGGCAGGCAAAGAGATGATAGCCAAGGTATCGGCAAAGAGCCATCACAACGGTGCTATGTGTGAGAAGGCTCACCTTCGAAGAGAGGTGAGTGTAGAGACAATAATGAAAGCGCCTATTGTTGCTTGGCCATTGGGTTTATATGATTGCTGCGGTGTAAGTGATGGAGCTGCTGCCGCTATTGTTGTCCGAACTGACATGGCTAAGACCTTCAGGCCCGACCCTGTTTATGTTAAAGCTCTTCAGATTGCGGTAAGCTCGGGTGAAGAGCTGATGTATACCGATTATGATTATACTCATGTCGAGTCAACCTATCGGGCTGGTCAGGCAGCCTATGCCGAGGCAGGAGTTAAAAACCCACGTGAAGAGATAAGCATGGCTGAGGTTCATGATTGTTTCTCTATCACTGAAGCAGTAACTATGGAGGATTTACAATTCAGCCCAAGAGGAAGGGTAAAAGAGGATATTGATGCTGGCCGTTTCGATTTGGGTGGTGAGCAACCTATCCAAACCGATGGCGGCTTAAAGTGCTTTGGGCATCCCATTGGTGCCTCTGGGCTGAGGATGATGTATGAGGAGTATAAGCAACTTCAAGGAAAGTGCGGGCAACGGCAGGTAAAGAATCCCAAATTGGGGCTCACCCATAACCTTGGTGGCTTTCCTCCTTCGTGTGCAATTAGTGTCATCATTGTTGGTAATTGAATAAGGCATATTTTAAATAGCGGGGTCTAGAGTATGAAGTAATGCTTGTCCATTAGATAGACGACTAGCTCGTCCTGAGACAGTGGGTGCCAACTAAGGCTTAAATTAATGTGCCTACCGAGGAAAAATAAAGCTTTGAATGATAAGATTTAGCGAGTCCTTGTGTAGTAGGCACAAGGACTCGTAGCTTAAACAGGTACTCAGCGATAATAATTGCGAGGTAATGGAAGATGTCCAGAGAAAAAAAGACACTGATTATGGATAGCCTGCAAGAAGTTTTTTCTAACTGTAGCATTGGTATTTTAACTGACTACCGTGGGCTATCAACTCCTGAGATAACCGATTTGCGTGGTAGACTGAGGGAGTCAAGTATTGAGTATAGAGTGGTAAAGAATACCCTGGCTCGGTTTGCTGCGGAAAGGGCAGGCAAGGATGAATTGGTCAGCCTCTTTGAGGGGCCGATAGCTATTGCTTTTAGCTATGGTGATATAATTGAGCCGGCTAGAGTTCTGGCTGACTACATTCGCACCTCGAAAGCAACCCTAGATATTAAGGGGGGCTTTATAAGTGATAGGGTTCTTACTTCAAAAGATGTGACGACCCTCTCCACATTACCATCAAGAGAGATATTACTAGCTAAGGTTCTGGGTGGGATGCAAGCCCCTATCTCGGCTTTAGTTATTCAGCTTACTGCTCCCATGAGGGGGATTATAGGAGTGCTACAGGCTAGAATTCAGCAAGTGGAAGGAGAATGAAATGGCGGAAAATAAGCCAGAAAAGGCAAAGAAAACTGGTAAAAAGGCGGTAGAGGGTGAGCCGCAGCCAGCGGCACCAGAGGCGGTAGAAAGCGAGCCGCAACCAGCGGCACCAGAGGCGGTAGAAAGCGAGCCGCAACCAGCGGCACCAGAGGCAGTAGAAAGCGAGCCGCAGCCAGCGGCACCAGAGGCAGAAAAAAAGCCGAGTAAAGCCAAAGCTGCTGCTACCGAGGAAGCAGCTCCGGCCAAAGCGAAGAAAAGGTCGAAAGCAATCGATGATGTAATGGCGGCTATAAAAAATATGACTGTGCTTGAACTGTCGGAACTGGTAAAATCTTTAGAGACTGAGTTTGGTGTTACCGCAGCCGCTCCGGTGGCGGCAGCTACTGCAGGACCAACCGTGGCTGAGGCTCCAGCGGCTGAAGAAGAGAAGACGGAATTCAACGTGATTCTCAAGGATATAGGGGCTAATAAGATTAACGTAATTAAAGCCGTGCGGGAGTTGACCAGCTTAGGGCTGAAAGAATCTAAGGACTTGGTAGAAAGTGCGCCTAAGCCAGTCAAGGAAGGGGTTAATAAGGAGGAGGCAACTGCGGCAAAACAGAAACTGGAAGCTGCCGGTGCCACTGCTGAGGTTACATAATAACTGGCGATTTTGACAGGTTGAAAAACGGTGTTAAAAACCATATAGTATAGTTATCACGATTGGCACTTCTACTATAGGAGAAGTGTAGAGATGTCCCAGCATTTTATACTAATGGTAATAGGTGGTGTATTTATCCTGCTGGGTTTAATTTTGCTTTTCTTGGGCAGGAGCGAGGAGAAAGGGTATTATGATGCCCTTTCAAATCACCCTGATGTAAGGGAATATCTGGAGCATGAGCCAGAGCGCCCTCAGCCTGGGGCATTAAAGGTGGGGGGTTGGGCAGCAATTGCTGTTGGCTTGGTTCTGCTTGCCCTGGGCGGCGGCTTTTGGTTCTGGGGCTGAGACTTTTTATTAACCTCGTTCCTTTTAGCCCGTTCTCCTTAAAAAGTAACTTTATTTGTACTCATAAGTTGCCTGATGGGTTATCCGGTGAGTAAGCCTTGCCCCCGCTTAGAAGTGGTCAGAGCTCTGACTAAGAGAATCACAATACAGGCTAGGGTTACCACGGCAATGCCCGCCATGGCTATGAAGATCCAGTTAGTGCCAAGCCCAATACTGACAGAGCTACACCTAAGATATAAATATTGGGCGCTAAGCCAACAGCAATAGAAGCTATGCCTGAGCTTAGGCAGAAGAACATCAATAATCGCCTCTCACCAATGCGGTCGGCTAAAAACCCAAACGGTAAGGACTACAATCCAAAAGCGAAACCAGCGATATTAGCCAACAATCCTAGAATGAAGAGACCCACCCCAAACTCCTGAGCAATACCTATTAGAACAACTCCATAGGTTAGCTCAAAGACGTGATTCAAGGCATGACAGAGTGATGTGTAAACTACTACCTGCTTTTCAATTCTTTCCATTCACTGAACCACAAAGTTAAGGATTTCTCAGTTAGCCACTCTATCATCACCACCAGTCCGGGCTGACAGTATAAGCCTAGGCAGTCCAACCCCTATGGGGAGCTTGTATCAATTTTCGGCATGCTCTATCTCACTCTCCGTTGCCTTCCTCAAATCTGCCTGGCTATCTACGACTCTGGCTGGAGGCTTAGCTCTTGTAGGTCAGCTTCAATCCTCAGGGCGTTAGCTTGAGAGCGATTGGATGGCATCACTTTGCCGTCTTGAAGCACGAGCCAATAGGCCTGTTGCCAGTGAGGTCTCTCTTCCTGCATCTCCATGCTTGTCATGTTGACAACGACATACCATGCGCTGGTTCCATCTTTGAGAACCTCTGAGTTGGCACTCCATCCATCACAGGCGACATAAAAGTCGGCAAGATATACCTTTGCCTGATAGCTTTCAGCTAGAGTGAGAAGATGTTCATGAACCGCCAGGATTGCTCTATCAGCAGTGCTGATGGTTGTAGGGGATGGTGATTCTACTTCTGATGTCTTCTCTGCAGGCTCTACGGAAGGAAACCCAAGGTCTTCGCACCCGGTAACTGCCAAAGCTAAAACAGCAAGCATAGTGATGATAAGAATGGAAGTTATACGCCTCTTACCTAAATTAGAAAGTATCATTATTCCTCCTCCTATGAATTTGCCTGGTTGGACACAAAAGAGTGAGCCCTATTCTGGAGCCGACTATCTTCCATATTTTAGCTTTGCATATAGCAGCCCAATGGTAAGAACAGCTCCGATTGCATTCCAAAGGATGACCGGAGCCAGTCCAAGAGAAACCCCGTAAACTAACCAAACGATGAGACCTAACAAAAGCAAGGTGGTAAAAAGTACGCTTATCTCGCGGGCACTCTTAAGTTTGAAGACACGAATTAGCTGTGGGACAAGACTACATGTCACCAGTGCTCCAGCGACAAAACCCAGAGACTCTGCTAAAGACAAAATTGGTCCTCCTCTTTATTTGTTCCAGATGTGTTGCCCTCTCCAAATCTGCTGGCTGGGCTATACCAGCTGCCTTGGTCTATACTGGATGGCTTCAGCCAGGTGGTGAGCTTTAATTATGTCGCTATTTTCTAGGTCGGCGATAGTTCGGGCTATTTTGAGTATGCGGTGGAAGGCACGAGCGGAAAGGTAAAGCTGTTTCATAGCTGCCTTAAGCAAGCTCCGGGCTGATTCTTCCACCTGACAAAACTCCCTTACCTCAGCGGGCATCATTTCCGCATTGCAGGTCAGTTTTGTTCCCTGGAAGCGGTTTTGTTGTATCGAGCGGGCAGCTTCAACCCTGGCTCTGACTCTGACTGATTCCTCACTTAACCTGTCGTCAGCTAGTTTTTCATAGTCAATGTGGGGTACCTCGATAAATATGTCAACCCGGTCAAGGAATGGTCCACTAATACGCCTCTGATAACGGGAAACCAGACTGGGAGGGCAGGTGCACTGTCTAAACGGGTCGCCGTAGTAGCCACAGGGACACGGATTCATAGCTCCCACCAGCATAAAGTTTGCCGGGAAGGTTACACTGCCTTGAGCCCGGCTGATAGTAATTAGTTTATCTTCCAGGGGTTGGCGTAATATTTCAAGCAACGAGTGCCCAAATTCGGGGAGCTCATCAAGGAAGAGGACTCCACGATGACTAAGGCTTATTTCACCGGGTTTTGGCCAGTGTCC
>CAZFRL010000044.1:0-10184 GCA_964521325.1 uncultured Dehalococcoidales bacterium
TTAGGTTTGGCTCGTCCTCTTTGAGAAACTTATTTTTATGGGCATAGTCATTAAGCACCCGGGTTAGAGCTGAACGGAAGCCAGTAAGGTGAGTGCCTCCATCCACTGTATTTACACAATTAGCAAAGCTGAAGATGGACTCGGCAAAACCATCATTATACTGAAGTGCTGCCTCAACCATTGTGCTATCTATAGTTTTAGAGATATAAATAGGTATGGGATGGCGGACTACTCGATTGCGATTAAGGTGGCTAACAAAGCCAGTAATTCCACCCTCGAAGTAGAATGTCTTTCCGCAGTCTTTCTCTTCATCCTTAAGAGATATTTCCAACTCCTTGTTCAGGTAGGCCATCTCTCGTAGCCGCTCGCTCAAGGCATTGAAATCATAGCTGACCTTACCAAATATCCCCTCATCAGCAAGGAAGGTGGTGGTAGTGCCGGTATTACTAGCTTTGCCAATCTCGGTTACATCTCCTTGGGGTATGCCCTGCCTGTATTCCTGTTGATACAACTTACCATCACGCCTGACATTAACCGTGAGCCAAGAAGAAAGGGCATTTACTACCGAGGCACCTACTCCATGTAACCCACCTGACACCTGGTAGGTCTTGCCACCAAATTTTGCTCCGGCGTGCAGTGTGGTCATTACTGTCTCCAGGGCTGATATATCAGTGGCGGGGTGAATCTCTACCGGGATGCCGCGACCATCATCTTCAACCCTGATGAGGTCATCTTTTTGAATGGTGACCAGTATTTTGGTGCAGCAGCCCGCCATGGCTTCGTCAATACTGTTGTAGACAATTTCGTAGACTAGATGGTGCAGCCCGCGGTAGTCAGTGCTGCCAATATACATCCCTGGTCGTCGGCGTATTGCTTCCCGCATACCCAGAACCTGGATGTCCTCAGCGGTATACTCGTTATTTAAAGGCTCAGCTTGTGTAGGTGTATCCTGTGTCATAACCAGTCTTTACCTCTTTTGCTGGCAGTGGGGACAAAAAAGAAAGCGGCTAGTTTACTGTAGGCAGGTGGCAATATAAAAAGGTGAAGGGCTAGTTTATGGGTAATTCCTAGAATTGATAAGGTGGTCATTAATAATATTATAGCACAATTTAGCTGTGAGGTAAAGCTGGGATAGCTTACGGCTGTAATAGCCCTTGTAGCTGGTTAAGGGGGATAGTTTTCTGCTGGGCAGTGGTCATATCCCGCAGCATCACGGTGCCACTCTTTATCTCTTGCTCCCCGATAATCACGGCGTGACGGGCACCAAGGGTATTAGCCTGCCTCAACTGAGCCTTCAGGCTCTTGCTGCTGGCAGCTTCAATTACCCCGATGCCAGCCCGCCTGAGCCTGGCGGTTAGCTTTATTGCCTCATCCCTGGCTTCATCACCCACATGGGCGATGAAAACCTGTGGCCTGGGCAGAGCTGGGATGGGAACATTCTGTTTCTTTAGATTGAGTATTATTCGCTCTATGCCGGCAGCAAAGCCAATAGCCGGAGTAGGCTTACCCCCCAGTTCCTCAATCAGGTCGTCATATCGCCCCCCACCGCCAAGGGTGCTCTGACCGCCTTCTGCCTCGGGCTGAATCTCAAAGACGGTTCTGGTGTAATAGTCTAGCCCTCGAACCAGGCGGTGATTTACTTCAAAGGGAATTTCGAGTAAGCTCAGATATCTCTCCAGCCGGTTGAAGTGGGCTTCGCATTGTGAGCAGAGGTAGTCAATGCTTCTGGGGGCAGCGTTAGCTATTTGCTGACATGAGGGCTTTTTACAATCAAGCAGGCGGAGGGGGTTTCTCTTTAGCCTTCGTTTACAGTCTGGGCACAGCTTACTAATATGGTCAGGGTAATAATCCTTCAGGGTGGCTAAGTAGCCTGGTCGACATTGCTTACAACCAATACTGTTGAGCTGGAGTGATAGGTGACGGAGGTTTAGAGACTGGAAGAATTGCCATGCTATATCAATGACTTCGGCGTCGAGGGCTGGGTCGTCATCGCCAATAGCCTCATAGCCAAACTGGTAGTGTTGTCGGTATCTCCCTGCCTGGGGTCTTTCGTATCTAAAAATAGAGGCAATATAATACAGCTTTACCGGTTGTGGCGAGTTATGCATCCCGTGTTCCAGATAGGCTCGGCACACTGGCGCTGTTCCTTCAGGTCTCAGGGTTATCTTGTTGCCGACCCTATCTTCAAAGGTATACATTTGCTTTTCTACAATGTCGGTTTCTTCTCCTACGCTGCGAGCGAAAAGCCCCGTGTCCTCAAAGGCTGGAGAGTCGATCCGCTCATAACCATAGAGTTGACAGATGCTAACCACCTTTTGCTCTATATAGCGCCAGTATGCTTGCTCTTTGGGCAAAATATCTGAGGTTCCGCGTGGTGCCCGATACAATCTAAGTTCCCCCACCTTCGTTTTAGGTTAGAATACAGTATTAACGCCGGGGTTGTAAAGGCGAAGTTAAATTTGCCCTCAGCAACTCTATTGCGTTATACTTGGGATATAATCTCAGCTATGGTGGGATAATGAATTTCAGTCAATTTATTGGTAGGGTTCGGCAGTATCTTCCACCGGAGAAGATAGCTATAGTCGAAGATGCCTATGATTTCGCCTCAAAGGCGCACCAGGGGCAGATGCGTAAATCGGGCGAGCCCTACATAGAGCACCCGCTACAGGTTGCTTTGACCCTGGCTGAGCTTCAGCTTGATGCTGCCTCTCTGGCTGCGGCCTTACTACATGATATCCCTGAGAATTGCGGGGTAGCTATTTCGGAGATTGAAGCCAAGTTTGGCTCAGAGGTAGGCAAGCTAGTTGATGGCTCCACCAAGTTGGGTAAGCTTCCCTTGCAAGCTTCGGGGGATGTGGCGACTAGTGGATCGCAGGCGGAGAATTTGAGGAAGATGCTAGTGGCGATGGCTGAGGACCTCCGTGTGGTATTTATCAAGCTGGCTGATAGGCTGCATAATATGCGCACCTTAGACGCCCTTCCACCGGAAAAACAGCATAGCATCGCTCAGGAAACCTTAGAGATATATGCTCCCTTAGCTCATCGGCTTGGGATATGGGAGCTAAAGTGGCAGTTAGAAGATTTTTCCTTCCGTTACCTGGAACCGGAGAAGTATCACCGGATTGCTAAATTGGTTGCCGCTCGACGCTCTCAGCGGGAGAGCGTCATAAACCAGATAATTCAGACTTTAAAAGGGGAGTTTGACAGAGCTGGTCTGAGAGCTGAGATGTCAGGTAGACCTAAGCATATCTACAGTATATACCAGAAAATGGAGAAATATTCTGCCTTAGGAAAACGCTTTAATGATATACATGACCTTCTCGCCCTTCGGGTATTGGTCAGTACTGTGCCTGATTGTTATAGTGCGGTAGGCATTATCCACAGTTTATGGCGTCCTTTGCCCGATGAGTTTGACGACTTTATCGCTAATCCTAAGCCAAATGGGTATCAATCTTTGCATACTGCTGTAATGTGTCTGGGGACAGTCCCTCTGGAAGTACAGATTCGTACCCGTGAAATGCATCATATCACTGAATATGGAGTAGCCGCTCACTGGCGCTATAAGGAGGGTGAAAAGAAGGATATACACTTTGAGGAGAGAATAGCTTGGTTGCGCCAGTTAATTGACTGGCACCGGGAACTGAGTGGGGCTGAAGAGCTTCTAGAATCGATTAGAACAGACATATTCGTTGACCAGGTCTTTGTTTACACACCTAAGGGGGAGATAAAGGATTTGCCTAAAGGGTCTACTCCCCTTGATTTTGCCTACCGGGTTCACACCGAGTTAGGGCACCAATGTGTTGGAGCCAGGGTGAATGGTAGTCTGGTACCACTCAATTATCAGCTTAATAACGGTGATGTGATAGAGATTATATCAACTAAGCGGACTAAGGGACCAAGCCGAGATTGGCTCAGTCCCCATCTGGGCTATATCAGAACATCTCACGCCAGGACAAAGATACGTCAGTGGTTTAACAAGCAAGCACGAGTGGAGAATATTGAGCGGGGTCAGGAGCTTTTGGGTAAGGAGTTGAGGCATCTGGGTATGAAACTTAGTGAACGGGAAGAAATAGCCAAGCTGTTCAGCTATGACAGCCTGGATGATTTCCTGGCGGCCATTGGTTCTGGCGGCATTACTACCCACCAGATTGCCTTGAGAGTAGCTACTCAGCAAGAGCAAGCTGCAGCAGTAACTGAAGCTGCTCCACTCAAGCAACCAGTGTCAGCCATCAAGGTGCTAGGGGTTGGGGATTTGCTGACTCAGTTAGCTAAGTGTTGTCATCCCGTGCCTGGCGATGATATTATTGGTTATGTTACCCGCAACCGGGGGGTGACAATCCATCGTCAGGATTGCCACAATGTGATTGGTGAGGATGAGAAGGAGAGATTAATTCCGGTGGAGTGGGGACAGACTGATTCACTATATCCGGTTAATATTCAGGTTGAAGCCTGGGACAGGGTGGGGCTGATGCGTGATATCACTACAGTTGTGGCTGGGGAAAAGGTTAATATTGCTTCAGTGAGCTTTGCTAATAATGATGACCATACTTCATCAACATTCCTTACTTTAGAGACGAGGAACTTAGCTCAGCTAAGTCGGTTGTTGGCGAAGATTGAGGGAGTTCCAGGGGTGCTAAACGTTGCCAGAGCCGGTGACGAGGCGACTGTGAAAGCTAGCCCCTCCAAATAATCTAAGGAGATAGATAGTGCCACAAACTAGATCAGCTCAAAAACAGGTGCGAGTAGCTGAAAGAAGGCGACTAGGGAATAAGTCCGTTCGTAGCCGATGCAAGACCAATATAAGCAAGGCAGAAAGGCTTATCTTTTCGGGTGAACTTGAGTTAGCTCGGGAAGCGGTGGTAACTGCCATCCGTTCATTGGATAAGGCGGCTGAAAAAAGGGTCATCCATCCCAATAACGCCGCTCGGCGTAAGTCGCGACTAATGGAAAAGCTGAATGAAGCACTGGCCATACCTTCGGCTGAAGCTGAGCCAGAGGAGACTGAGTAACTACCCTTCCCGGTATACCTGACTTATTTTGCCAGTCTGCTCGTTCCGCTTAAACCAGACTGCCTTACTCTGGTTCTTCTGTCTATGGATGAGCACTCCGCTGTTGAAATCCCCACATATATGTGGTATACTTAATATTTAATAGAGAATAATTTTAAACCTTTAAGCTGGTTCAGAGAGACTGGCAAGGGGAAGTAAATAAGCAGTAGGACCTCTTGCCAGAAAAGCAGGAGGTTTTTTTATGGCTAAAAAAAGCATAATGACCCCAGAGGAGATTAGACGGACTCTGGCTCGTATTGCCCACGAGATTATAGAACGAAATAAGGCTATTGAGCACCTGATACTGATTGGTGTGCACACTCGTGGTGTGCCCCTAGCTAAGCGGCTAGCAACCAATATAGAAGACTTTATGGGATCGAAAATTCCTGTTGGTGCTTTAGACATTACCCCTTATCGAGATGACCTTTCCTCATTAAATCTGCAACCGGTCACTCATTGCACTGAAATTCCGGTTAGTATCGATGGCAAATCCGTAGTGTTAGTTGATGATGTTCTATATACCGGACGCAGCACCCGGGCGGCTATGGATGCTCTTATTGACCTAGGGCGACCTCAATCAATCCAGTTAGCTGTGCTTATCGACCGTGGTCACCGAGAGCTGCCGATAAGGGCTGACTATGTAGGTAAGAATATACCAAGCTCCAGATATGAGGAAATGCAGGTTCAACTAGAGGAAACCGATGGCATAGATGCGGTAGCTATTATTAATCTGGCTGAGGTCCAACCTGGGGGACGAATCAAGGAAGGCGGGTTATTTCAAAAGGAGCTAGCATGAGTCTGAAAAATAGAAGCCTGGTGACCATTGACGATTTGTCCAATAGAGAAATCGAGGCGTTGTTTTCCTTGTCAGATGAAATGTCAGACTCAATAAATGAACAGTATCATCTGTGTCAGGGCAAGATTATGGCCAGCTTGTTTTTTGAGCCAAGCACTAGGACTCGGTTGTCGTTCGAGGCGGCGATGAACAGGTTGGGGGGAAGAGTCATAAGTGCTGTTGATATAGGTGCAACCTCTCTTGCCAAGGGCGAAAGCATTGCTGATATGGCAAGGGTAATCGGGAATTACGCTGATGTAATCGTCATCAGGCACCCTTGGGAGGGAGCCGCCAAGGTAGTTGCCGACTATGCTGGCATCCCGGTGATTAATGCTGGCGATGGTAGTCATGAGCATCCAACTCAGACCCTATGTGACCTATACACTCTGAAGAAAGAGAGGCAGACCATCAGAGGGCTGAAGATTGCCCTGTGTGGGGACTTGAAATATGGACGAACGGTACATTCCCTAATCTATGCACTGGCACGGTTTGGTGTGGCAAGAATCTATTTTCGTCCCGGGTCAGGGCTGGAGATGCCTCCGCATGTACTGAGAAAATTGACCCAGGATTATGGTGGTGTCCTGTATAAAGGTCCTGCCACTGACCTATCCTCGTTGGCACAGGTGCTGGGAGACCAGAGTGTGGATGCGATATATATTACGCCAACCGATTCGCATCAGCTTGCCCTCATGCCGGATATCCAGATTAATCTTGACACCAGTGAGGGTGCAATTTATGTTACCAGATTCCAGAAGGAAAGGTCTGAGGACAAAAGCCCAGGTGCAGTTTCAAAAAAGGACTACCCGAAGATAAGTCCCGGTGTCCTTAAAGGAAAAGAATTCAAGAGAACACTTGTTATGCACCCCTTACCCCGTATCGATGAGCTTGCCTATGAAATGGATGCTGACCCGAGAAGCATGTACTTTAAGCAGGCGGCTCGGGGAATACCAGTCAGAATGGCACTCATAGCCCTCCTATTAGGAACCAGGGAGGTCGATATTCCTGAAGGAGAGCGGCTACCCTCTGTTCAGAAGACAGACTATCCCGTTTATAAGCGTGGTTTTGGGGTTAGCTGCCATAACCCAAGCGGAAATTGTGTTTCAATACATGAAACAAAGTATATAAGACCTGAGTTCAAAATAGTGAGCTTTGAGCCGCTAGCACTGAGGTGTGTCTATTGCGAGCATGAAACCTACCCTAAATATATTGCCAGTTCAGATTGGCACGAGGGGAGATTGGAGACTAAGAAATACCATAGTGCCGATAGCCATTTGATTCGGAAAATCAAACCAGAAAATCTAATTATCTTTGATACGGAAACCGAAGCTCAGACCCACGGCTTTAAGCCCAGTAGTTACGCTAGCAAAAGAAATGATGAACAAGAAACTTAACCCTTTGCTTATCCAGGGTGGGCGTGTAATCGACCCCAGCCAGGGGATAGATGAAATTGGCAGTTTGCTCATCGCCGATGGCAAAATCTTATGGCTGGGCGGCGGAGAAATAACACCGCCCCGACCGGATTATGATATTGTTCATGCCCGGGGGCTGGTAGTCTGCCCTGGACTTATTGACCTTCACTGCCATCTTAGACAGCCCGGGTTTGAGGAGAAGGAAACCATTGCCACCGGAACCCGAGCCGCCGCCAGGGGCGGCTTTACCACTATCTGTTGTATGCCTAATACCAATCCGCCCTTGGATAATCTGGCTACGGTGGATTATATAAAGTCAATCTCAGCCACAGAAGGCGTAGTTCGTGTTTTGCCTGTGGGCTGCATCTCCAAGGGTAGAAGGGGAGAGGAGTTGGCTGAGCTGAGTGAGCTGGCTTCAGCCGGGGTAATTGCCTTTAGTGATGATGGTGAGCCGGCAGCGAATTCACGCCTTATGCGTCAGGCACTGGATTATGGTCGTGCTTCCGGCTTGCCTATTATTGACCACTGCGAGGATAAAGCCCTCACCGAGGGGGGGCAGATGAACGAGGGCATAATATCCACCAGGTTAGGTCTTCGTGGGATGCCAGCCGTGGCTGAGGAGATTATAGTCGCCCGTGACCTGGCGCTGGCTCAGTTGACCGGAGCCCGGCTACATATTGCCCATGTCAGTACTGCGGGCTCGGTTGACCTTATTCGTCGTGCCAAGGAGAAGGGCATTCAGGTTACGGCTGAGGTTACACCGCACCACCTGACCCTGACTGAGGAAAAGGTCATAGGCTATAACACCAATGCCAAGGTAAATCCACCTTTAAGAACCGAAAGGGACATTCAATCCCTGATACAGGGGCTTAAAGAAAATGTAATTGACATAATTGCTACCGACCATGCTCCTCATACCGAAGCTGACAAACTCGGCGAATTTACTCTTGCCCCCTTTGGCATCAGTGGCTTTGAGACAGCCCTGGGCAGTCTGATGAGTCTGGTACATGGCGGGCAATTAAGCCTGGTTACCCTTATCGCCAAGCTTACCTGTGAACCAGCCAGGATTATTGGTAATAAATATGGCAAGCTGGGCACGCTTGGTATTGGTGCCCCGGCTGATGTTACCCTCTTTGACCCCAATATGGAGTGGGTGGTAGATACCAGGGCTTTTGCCTCAAAGGGTAAGAATACTCCTCTGGCTGGCGCTAGGCTTAAAGGCAGGGTAATGGCAACGCTGTCACAGGGGGAGTTCGTTTATAAGGATGGCTCGGTTAAAGTTAAAGAGAGGATAGCCGGATAGAAGGTGAATTATGACTAAGCGGGCAATTTTAGTCCTGGAAGACGGCTCAGTCTATGAAGGTTATGCCTTCGGGGCTGAGGCTGGCGCCTCTGGTGAGGTAGTGTTTAATACCAGCATGATGGGCTATCAGGAGATGCTAACCGACCCCTCCTATGCCGGACAGATTGTAGTTCCCACCTACCCGCTTATTGGCAACTACGGCATCAATGAGCAGGACTTTGAATCGAACAAAATCCAGGTAAGGGGCTTTGTCGTCAGGGAGGAGTGCCTTGAGCCCAATCACTATTTAAGCGCTAAAACGCTTCATCAATATCTGGCTGAGAGTAGCATCCCTGGAATTTGCGGCGTGGATACCCGGGCTATCACCCGCAAGCTCCGCTCAGCCGGGGTAATGATGGGCATGATTACCAGTGATAAAACCCCGCAGCAGGCACTGGGGGAGTTAAAAAGCCTGCCCGACTACGGCTCGATTGATTTTGCCAGGCAGGTTACTGCCGACGCCCCCTACGAGTGGGAACCAGACCTGACCGGTGTGGATTCTTCAACCAGTATTATCGTCCTGGACTGCGGCTTAAAATACACTATCCTGCGCATGATGCGCGCTCACGGCTGCCGGGTAACGGCTGTCCCCTGCACCATGTCCGCCGAGGAAATCCTGAAGTTAAAGCCCGATGGCATTATCCTTTCTCCCGGTCCGGGTAATCCTGAGGTATTGGATTACATAGTGGACACGGTTAAGAAACTCGTTGGCAAGAAGCCGATTATGGGTATCTGTATGGGCAACCAGCTTATCGCTCGAGCCTTTGGCGCCAAGACCTTTAAGCTGAAGTTTGGGCACCGTGGTGCCAATCACCCTGTCCGTGACCTGAGCGATGGGCGAATCCATATCACTGCCCAGAACCACGGCTACGCCACCGACCCCGATAGCCTCAAGGACGGGCTGGAGGTCAGCCATATAAATCTGAACGATGGCACGGTGGAGGGCTTGCGCCACAAGGAGCTGCCCATCTTCTCCATCCAGTATCACTCCGAAGCCTCCCCCGGCCCCCTGGACAGTGCCTACCTCTTTGAAAAGTTTCTGGAGATGGTGAGGGGGGAGAAGTGAGTATTCCCAATGTCATTGGGGGTAGTGAAAGAGGGTATGTCATTGCGAGGAGCGTAGCGACGAAGCAATCTCAAACACGGAACAGGTGAATAAACAATATTACATGTATATAATGACCAACAAAAGTAACAGAGTACTCTATACTGGCGTCACTAATGACCTGAAAAGGAGAGTTTACCAGCACAAGAAGAAACTGGTTGAAGGGTTCACCAAGAAGTACAACATTGGTAAGCTTGTCTACTATGAGGTATGTGAGGATATAGAGAGTGCTATTTTGAGGGAAAAACAAATCAAGGGTAGTTCAAGGCAAAAGAAGATTCAGTTAGTTAACAGTATGAATAAAGAATGGTGTGATTTGTATGAGAAGCTGTAGAGATTGCTTCGCCTTCGGCTCGCAATGACAGATGGTTACATTGTATGTTGCTGTCGTTGCGAGGAGCGACAGCGACGAAGCAAACTGGAAGACGAACAGGAGATTGCTTCG
>CAZFRL010000045.1:0-10007 GCA_964521325.1 uncultured Dehalococcoidales bacterium
GAAGAGCTGTAGCTGAAGGTCTGAAACCTTAACAGGTGGTGAGGGGACGGAACCGCCATTGCGCTTAAGACGGGCTTGGCGGTTCCGTTCGATATAATCACTCCATCCAAATGCCGCGTCGAGAGACTTCACCAACCTTTGGCATGTGCCGGAGAAGTTGTAGCAAAGGGCTAAACAATAGAGCGTTTTGTTATAAGCTCAAAGCATTAAGGAAACCGTTGAACAGTGACCAAAGAAGCACGATTCCAAATAAAAAAGGACTTGATAAGAAAACGTCTCGCTAAATACACGAGAAAGGCATTTCGGATGCTTCCAGAAATGGATAAACCGCGAATTCTGGATATAGGTTGTGGTTCTGGGGTCCCGACTATGGAATTAGCGAGGATGAGTAATGGAGAGATAATAGGTTTGGACATCAACCAAGAGCTTCTGGATGTACTTGTTAGAAAGGTCAAGAAGGCGGGAGTATCAGATAGAGTAAAGGTGATGAAGTGTTCGATCTTCGATATGGGATTTGCGAATGAGAGCTTTGACGTAATATGGGCCGAAGGCTCAATATCAGTAGTCGGTTTTAAAAGAGGACTCCAGGAGTGGAAGCGGTTCCTTAAGCCAAATGGGTTCATGATGGTTCATCACGAAAAAGGAAATGTCACACGGAAACTGGAACAGATCTCCAGCTGTGGCTACGAGTTAACTGGCTATTTCATACTGAACGAAGATACTTGGTGGGCTGAATACTTCGCTCCTCTCGAAAAGCTAATTTGTGAGACTCGAACAAAATACGCTGATGATCCGAAGATTCTTGGAGAGCTTCATAATGCCCGGAGGGAAATAGATATGTTCAAGAAGCACCCTGAGCGTAACAGCTCAGTTTGCTTTGTTATAAAAAAGAAGTGACAGACTTCACTACTCCTTCAATGGTGCATTTCGTTTGCATACGGCCCCAGACAAACATTTTGTAATTAATTTCCGAAAAAGTCCCCTCAGGGTATTGACAAAATGCCAAAGTATGTTAGAATTATATAACGTTAGAAATATTTAACTATTGGGGGACAATATCATGAAAACGAAGAGAGTATTATTAGCTTTTTCTATTATTGTCGTGATATTGGTTATCATACTTATCTCTCTAAGGGCATACTACGTTACGGTTGCACTTGTAGTCGGAGCGTTGATTATGAGTTACCGCGAAATTTGGTCTTTAATAAGGAAGAGAAAGCTGCCACCTATTGATGAGAGAGTGAGAGAAAACACCAGTAAAGCAATACGAAACGGGTTCATTTTCTTCGCCATGGCTTCAGCATTCCTGATGTTGCCTTTTACCGTATTCCTAACTGAGGCTCCCAGCACAGTACATGTTCTGGGTGGTCTATTCTTATCAGGTGGGGCAGTATATCTATTATCTTATATCTTCTATGACCGGGTAGAACCCGGATTGAATGAAAGGAGGTTAAAGATGATAAAGACGTTTCTATTGATAGCTGGAATATCGCTAGCAGCCTTTATTATTAGTGTCTTCCTACACAACGCAATCAGCGGTCTCTTTGGGCTAGAGGAGCCGGTATTTTTCACCATCGCTGTTTTTATAACTCCCCTAGCGTTTGCTGTGGGACTTATTGGTAGCTTGGTTATTTTTGTCAAAGGACTACTCAGTAAGACCGTATGAAAGACGTGGTAAAAGCTGGATAACAATGAAAACGAGAATAAAAGAATTCCGGGCCAAGCATAACTTGACACAGGAAAAACTGGCTGAGATAGTAGGAGTCAGACGGGAGACTATTATCTTTTTAGAACAGGGTAAATATAATCCTTCTTTGAAGTTAGCTTATAGTGTTGCCAAGACTTTGAAGACTACGGTAGAGGAGTTATTCTTTTTTAATGACGATTGATATTTAGAGTTTTGCCGAGTAAGCTGCGTGAGATAACTACTCGCTGGATCTCATTTGTCCCCTCATAGATTTGCAACGCTTTAGCATCCCTCATTAGCCGCTCCAGGGGGAAATCACGAATATAACCATAGCCTCCTAGTATTTGAACTGCTTGTGTGGTTACTCTCATAGCCACGTCAGAGGCAAAGCATTTGGCCATAGCGCCATAAAGGGTTACATTTGGTCCGTTTCTATCAGCGTGGGAAGCAGCCATATAAGTTAATTGCCGGGCTGCTTCAGTTTCAATAGCCATGTCAGCCAGCATAAATCGCAAGCCCTGAAACGTCCCGATGGGTACCCCAAACTGCTTCCTATTGATAGCGTAATGGGTGGCATAATCTAATGCTCCCTGCGCCGTGCCAACGGCTTGGGCAGCCACACTAATACGGCCGCGGTCTAGAGTTTTCATAGCAATCGAGAAACCGTCTCCTTCTTCCCCAATAAGATTCTCCTTTGGCACTCGCAGATTTTCAAAGGAAAGTTGAAAGGTATGCATGGCGCGCATACCCATTTTAGGCATCGCTTCAGCCTGTGTTACCCAGGGTGGGATTTTATTCGGCTCCTTCTCCACAATAAAAGCACTGATTCCCCTAGATGCCTTCACCTCGGGATTTGTTCTAGCGAACATTATGCAGATGCTGGAAGCATCAAATTGCGAAATAAACCATTTACTTCCGCTGATAATATACGAGTCGCCTTCCCTGACAGCCCTCGTTTGTAATGATGCAGCGTCTGACCCCGAATCAGGCTCGCTAAGGGCGTACGAGCCTAAAATCTCTCCCGTAGCAAATGCGGGTAGATATTTACGCTTTTGCTCCTCACTGCCACCTATTAGTATGGGATATGGCCCTAGGATACTAAATGTTAGTGAGGCAACGCAGTTGTTACATACTTTTGCCACTTCCTCTAACACTAAGCAAAGGTCCAATGCTTTGCCTGCTGAGCCGCCATACTGCTCCGGTATGGAAAGAGAGTAGAAGCCATGTTTTCGGAGTACCTCTACCATATCCCAAGGGAATTCCCCTCTTTCATCCCTTACATTAGCCCCGGGTGCTATTTCTTTCTGAGCCACTTTCTTGGCAAGTTGCCGTAGCAATTGCTGCTCCTCCGTTAATTCGTATTGCATTCATTAACTCCCTTCTTTATCTTCCTATTCTCTTCTAAAAAACTGCCGGTCGTCTGCATAACTCCCCTCATCGAACATCGTACCCTGTTGCCCACTCTTTTTCAATCCTTTGTCCTTGTCTAATGCATCAAGATACACCCAGATGTAACTTTTGGTTGAAACTAACGGAGGGCAGTCTCTTGACACTAACGCTGGTTCTAAGAGTGGTCCTCTCTGAGCATATCAGAGGAGGTTGTGTAACGTTTGGAGTATGCTTTTTGACGCCCTAATACCAGAGGGAGGAGAGGCGGGAAATATCGGCGGCAGAGAATAGGATTGAGTGCAGGCCGTACAGGTCTCAAACCGGCGACACTGATTAGAAGTCAAGAAGATAAAGTCATTGTGTGGCTAGAGCGGAAAGTGGAGGTCTTATTGAATGTCATGACCACTATCTAAACTACAGCTTATCTCAAAGCGGGGCTAACCTCTCTCACATTTTCTTGGTATCCGTTAAATTCGGTTAGGAAGCGACTAATGTCGTGTAGCTTGTATCTTCGGTCTCCCCGGGGTGTAATGCGGTATACCCTTATTACTCCTTTGTCACTCCAGCGTCTCAAAGTATTGGGATGGACATGGAGGAGCCGGGCTACTTCCCTTACTGTCAGCATCCTGCCTATTTGATTATCATTTACCAAATCTTTCTTCATCTACTCTTCAATTAACCTATCTGCATGGTAATTTACTCCAGTTGACTACGCAATCACCCAAACTGTCTACTCTGGTTAGTAAATAGTCATGGTACTAAAGTACCAAATTGGTAGGAAAAGTTAACTTAGACCCTTGACTTGTTGCCAAATGGCAAAATATAATTGTGTTTTTAGAAGGTACCCTTTGGTGAGGAGTAAGAAAAGGGTTGGCTATTCCCCAGATTGAGGGGTGATAAAGAAATCTTAACATGAAAGGAAGCGACAAACAGTGAAAAAGATTGTAATGGCGGTGGTATTAGCTTTAATTTTGGTGGTATTAGCGTCAGTGCCAGTATTCGCGCAAAGCGGGGGTTCGATAGGAACTGAAGTCTGGTTTCAAAACGGAACTACCGCATACAAGAGTATCGTCTACACCGAAGACCCCGGGATTGTTCACGTGTGGACATATGAGCCTTGGACTCTACACATCATCTTCTTGCCTCTCTCAGCATTCCCGGAACAGCCCGAGGGTTATTATGGTCCATGGTCTTATAGTAGCCCACCGTATGCAGAACTGCTTGGCGATGAAGGTGAGCTAGCAGATTTCTTCATGCCTGATGAGCAATACTGGTATAAGTTCATCGTTGAGGCACTTACACCAAACTGTATTCAGTTGAAGAATAATGCAATAGATGAACTAGAGGCGGCCAAAACCGGTAACAAGAAAGTTGACAAAGGAGTAGATAAAGCAATTGACCGTGTGGAGAAGAGCTTGGAGGCGAAACTCTGGGAAAGCAATGCGCGTCTTGACAGCAAGCATGGCAATAAAGTCTTTGACGAAGAGAAAGCTGCAGTTAAGGAACTCCAGAAGCTGATAAGGGGCAAGCATACTCCAGACGGAGTCAAAACGGTGTGCGGGGCAGTCATAGACAAGCTTGTCCTAGTAGACAAGTTGCTTGCCGAGATAGCCCTTGAAGATGCCCAAGCCTATGCTGGTACCAGCGATAAAGTAGACCGAGAAATAGCAAAATCCGAGGCAGAACTGGTAAAAGCCCAGGAAGAAGCTGACAATGGCAACTATGACAATGCCATTGACCACTACAAGAAAGCCTGGAAGCACGCACAGCTTGCAATTAAGCATGCTACTTAAATAAAGGCTTGGCAAATTCAAACCGTCGACAGAAAATGGAGGTGACTGGTCTGGATCGCTAGCTGCCTCCATTTCATTATTGCCTTTGGTCTGATCCAAACCCATATCTGTGCAATTGATGATGGCAATCTAAAGTCCTCTTGAGAATTCAGCCTGTGTCCTCTCCCCACCTTTACATTCACTCATAGCCTCAACTGTACTAAATCTGGTGAAAAAGAGGTTAAAGCTGTAATTGTGTCCTTTCCTTAAAATCCAGTTTAATTGCTATGTGCTGAACAATATGATATACTATCTCACTGGCTATAGATAATTGGTAATTAGAAAGGGAGCAAAGATTGCCAGATACTGCCACAGTTAAGCAGCTTTTAGAAGCGGGAGCCCACTTTGGGCACCAGACGAGCCGTTGGCACCCCAGGATGAAGAGCTACATCTTCACCAAGCGTAACGGCATTCACATTATTGACCTAGAGCAAACGGCAACTATGTTAGACAAGGCCTGCGACTTTGTTCGGCAAGTAGCCGCCGAAGGTGATAGCATCCTTTTTGTCGGCACCAAAAAGCAGGCTCAGGAGGGTGTAGAAAAAGAAGCTAAACGCTGCGGCATGTATTATGTTAACCAGCGCTGGCTAGGTGGGATTCTAACTAATTTCGCCACTATTCAAGCTCGTATCGACCATCTAGTCCGCTTGGAAGACCAGCAAGCTAGGGGTGAGTTTAAACACTTACCTAAAAAGGAAGCCCGAAAACTCGAGGAGAAGATTTTACACCTCAACCGACAGGTGGGTGGTTTCAAGGAGATGATTAGCCTACCAACTGCGCTATTCATTATTGACCCAACAAATCAAAGGATTGCTCTGGCTGAAGCTAAACGTTTAGGAATACCAGTGGTAGCCATAACAGATACCAATTGTAACCCCGATGATATAGACTACCCCATTCCAGCCAATGATGATGCTATCAGAGCCATCAACCTGGTATGCAGTAAAATCGCCGATGCGGTTATTGAAGGCAAAACCAGCGTCACTGCGATTCCAACTGAAGAAGGCAGAGAGGAAGGCTTGGAAGAGCCTGAGGTTACAGAAATTGCTGAGCCTCTCATCTTCACTCCTGATGAAGAGTAAGGCATAGATGGAGAGATTGAAAATTCCAACAGGCATGGTAAAGGAGCTAAGAGACCAGTCAGGGGCTGGCATCATGAACTGCAAAAAAGCCCTCCTTGAAGCAGAAGGAGACATGGAGAAAGCACTCCAGATTCTAAAAGAAAAAAGCCTTCTTCTGGCAGAGAAGAAAGTAGAGCGCTCGACTACCCAGGGTATAATTGAAGCCTATGTGCATATTGGGGGACGCATTGGAGCCATGGTTGAGGTGAACTGTGAAACTGACTTTGTTGCCCGCACTGATGAATTCAGGGAATTAGCTCACCACTTGGCAATGCAAGTAGCCGCTTTATCCCCCCAATTTATCTCAACCGAAGAAGTCCCAGAAGGAGCTGATATAGAACCTCAGGTAGCTTGTCTACTTCTTCAGCCTTACATTAAAGACACTGATAAGACGGTTCGAGATATTATTATTGAAACTATTGCCAAGGTAGGTGAGAATATCAAGATAAACCGATTTGCCAGATTCGAATTAGGTGAGTAGATGGAGGGAGCTATTACCGGGTCATAGACAAGATGCCAATATTACAGTAGAGGATAACCGGTATGAAAGGCATCTAAATCTTATTGAGAGCGTGTTAAGAGAAGATAAATGACCGCTGCTACCAAATATAAGCGTATTCTACTCAAACTTAGTGGCGAGGCTTTTAAGGGTAAAGCTGACTTTGGTATTGACGCCACTGTCCTAACTAGAATGGCCAGGCAGATTAAGCAAGTGATAGAAATGGGAGTTGGTGCCGCTATTGTTGTCGGTGGCGGTAATATCTGGCGCGGGACTGAGGCTGAGGAAAAAGGAATGGATAGGGTCACCGCTGACTATGCCGGGATGCTGGCTACAGTAATAAATGCTCTGGCTCTTCAAGATGCTCTGGAAAAAGAAGGAGTAACTGCTAGAACTCAGTCAGCCATAGGTATCCACCAGGTGGCTGAACCTTACATCAGACGGCGGGCTGTTCGTCACTTAGAGAAAAGGAGAGCCGTTATCTTTGCTGGAGGCACTGGTAATCCATATATGACCACCGATACCGCAGCCGCCCTGCGAGCCATAGAGATTGAGGCAGAAGTCCTACTCATGGCAAAAAATAATGTTGACGGCATCTATAGCGCTGACCCAGTCAAAAATCATGACGCCAAGAAGTTTGATAAACTTACTCACCGCGAAGCATTAGATATGCATTTGGAAGTAATGGATACCACCGCTCTCGCCCTGTGTCTACAGAACAGACTGCCTATAATTGTTTTCGACCTCCAAGCTCACCGCAGCATAGAACGAGCTGTAATTGGTGAACCTATTGGTACTCTGGTATCCGGTGAATAAAAAATGGTTAGCCATACTTTACGGGGTACCGAAGAGAAGATGCGAGCCTCTATTGAGGGTCTGAAGAACGAATTGTCCACTATCCGTACTGGGCGCGCTACCCCTGCCCTAATAGAGCATATCAAGGTGGAATATGCTGGTGTTCCCACTCCCCTCAATCAAATTGCTGGCATTTCGGCACCTCAGGCTAGGCTCCTCGTTATCCAACCCTGGGACCGAAGCAGTCTACGCAATATTGAAAAAGCCATCCTGAAGTCTGACCTTGGACTAAATCCGGTTAGTGATGGGAATGTAATTCGATTAAATATACCACCACTCAGTGAAGAGCGGCGACAGGAGCTGATTAGGATGGTACGAAAGAGGGTTGAGGACAGAAAAACAGTAATACGCAATCTAAGGCGTGAAGCGGTAAATGAACTGAAAGGGTTGGAGAGAAACAAAGAGCTATCTCAGGATGAGCATAAGCGTGCCTTAGACCAGCTACAAAAGCTCACCGATAGTTTCGTAGCTGAAAGCGAACAGACTGGACAGGATAAAGAAGCAGAGCTGGCAGAGGTCTAACCCAGATAAAGGAACCCGCTACTCATTATTAATTAGATTAATTATGAAAAAAGTTACTCACTTCCCTAGCCACATAGCCATTATCATGGATGGTAATGGTAGATGGGCAGAACAGCGCGGATTGTCCAGGCTTGAGGGGCACTGGGCAGGAGTAGAAAATTTGCACTCTTTAGTTGAATACCTGGACGACCAGAAACTAAAATACCTCACAGTTTACGGCTTCTCCACAGAAAACTGGAAACGACCTGAAGAGGAGGTCGAAGGTTTGCTTAGTTTATTAGAGGAGGCGATAAAGAAAAAGACTCTTAAACTTCATAGGAGAGGCATTAAACTTCGTCATTTGGGGCGGCTTGATGAGCTTTCACCTAGCCTCCAATTAACAACAAATGAGGCTTTAGAACTGACTAAAAACAATACTGGAATGGTATTTAGCATCGCTTTCAATTACGGCGGGCGCACTGAAATTTTGGAGGCAATACAACGGCTTATAGCTGAAGGCGTACCACCCCAGGATATAGACGAAAAGTCATTTAATAATTACCTCTATACTGCCGGTCTACCTGATGTTGACTTGCTCATTCGTACCGGTGGAGAGATTCGGCTCAGCAATTTTCTAATGTGGCAAACTGCTTATGCCGAATACTATTTCACTGAGGTTTTATGGCCTGAGTTTGATAAAAAAGAGGTTGACAAAGCGCTACTATCCTATAGCCAGAGGCAAAGGCGTTTCGGTGGACTATAATCTGGCAATAATCTCATGCTTAAGAAAAGGGTTATAATTGCCCTGTGGGGTATTCCTCTCCTTATTGCCATCATTTGGTTTGGTGAGCCGTGGTTCACCATATTAATAGCTGTCTGTGGGCTACTGGCTGTCTTTGAATTCTATAGGATGGCGGCCACCTCAAAGGCAAAACCACTTATCTACTTTGGGCTAATTTGGACACTGCTATTTATCCTGAGCCCCCATTTCGACTATGATTTCCTTCTTCCACTTTTATTAACCTCAGCAGTGGTACTCTCTTTAATCTGGCTACTACTGCGCCCACAAAAGGAAGGGGCTTTTGTCGGTTGGACATGGACAATAGCTGGAATTATCTATGTCGGCTGGCTTTTAAGCTACTTTGTAGCACTAAGAGGCCTGGATGGTGGTAGGGATTGGGTATTTTTTGCCCTGTTTGCCACCTTCGGTTCTGACACTGCTGCTTTCCTTGTTGGCAGGAGGCTGGGTAGGCATCAACTTGCCCCGGGTATCAGCCCGGGCAAAACCACTGAGGGAGCCGTAGCCGGTGTTTTCGGTGCTATCGTAGTTGGCTTAATCTTGGTTACTATCCTCAGCCTGCCTATCGGTTATGGTCAGGCAATACTCTTGGGCTTCCTGGTCAGCGTTTTTGGTCAACTTGGCGACCTGGTAGAGTCATTGCTCAAACGCAACATGGGGGTAAAAGACTCAGGCAAGCTATTACCGGGACACGGGGGCCTCCTCGACCGAATGGACAGCGTTGTCTTTACTGGCATAGTGGTATACTACTATGTGTTATTTATCATCCCCTGATAGCTCGTGAGTATGGGCGATGGTAACTAGTTGATTATTTAAATTTAACAGCGGTTCCATACATTTGCAGATAAAAATATTGAAAAGCGTTGGTGTCTAGATCGATATCTTGTCTCATACCAATAATAGCATCTGCTCCTAATAAAGCAGCTCGTTTCTTTAGTTCTTGTACAGCTACAAAAAAGGCCTTTTCGAAGTCTTTTTGACCGACACTCCACTCTCCATACAAAAAACCCCAGTCGGTGCCTCCTCCCATTAGTTGCCCGTGTTTTTTTATCTCGGTAATCTCTGCCTCATATTCCTTTACTAATTTTGAAAGCGCACTTGAAAATATTCCTTTGTTAGAAACCTGAAAGTATATTGGTCCTAAAATTTCATAATCCTGCTTCAAATCTCCTGTGGTTACAATAATATTTTTGCTCATGTAAAGCCCCTTTCTATTTTTGAGGTTTCTTTCATATTTTTGGGGCTTTAATGTAGTCCCTTTACTATGATTTGTCAATACCTCGAATTGCGTCATAATTATTGTTACCGAAAGTGGTATCGTTGC
>CAZFRL010000046.1:0-9494 GCA_964521325.1 uncultured Dehalococcoidales bacterium
AGGACAGATTCAAACCAGGGTCCAGGCTTTCCTAGAAATGCTGGAGGCAAGGAGATGATAGGCTCTGAGGAGAAAAAGAGCCGGATTAAAACGATTGTACGAGCTTGTCGGCTAATCGCGAGGATGAGCAAGGGACGTCCAGAAGTGCTTGAAAGCCATCGCATTTATTATCAGATGCTTGCCGATTACTATGACCGATTGTTAAATGCTCAGGAAGAAGGTGAATTTGTGGCTGCTCACACTATTTTCTTCCCGGTGGAGATACTTTACGCCATGGATATCGTCCCAATGCATACCGAGCTTACTGCTTGGATGACAGCGCTATTTTCAGGTAGTTATGCTGACCTTCTTTCCACTTCAGCTGAAGTGGGGCTCGCACCAGAAATATGTTCACCTTACCGAGTCCTAACTGGTGCCTTAGCTGCAGGTTGCCTACCCCGACCAAATGTCATGCTCTGGTCTAACCTAATCTGTGACAATTCGGCCAAAGGTGGGGAGCCGGTAATGGACATGAGTGGCTGCTCCGGCTTTTTCCTTGATTGTCCCTTCCAACAGACCGATTATGAGAACAGATATCTCAAGGAAGAATTGGAGGATATGATATATTTCCTGGAGAAGCAGTCGGGGCGCAAAATGAACTGGGACAAACTAAGCGACAATATAGCTCAGTCGGACAGGCAAATTGAGCTCTACCGCAAGATTAACGAGCTTCGTCAAACTGTCCCTTCCCCCTTCCCTCCTCAGGACTTCCTGAAGTTATTCACAGTTGATTGCTTCTTCGCTGGACAGCCTGAGGCAACTAATTATCTGGAAACATTTCACCAAGAGCTTCTTGAAACAATTCGTGATGGCAGGGGGATGGCATCTCCGGAACGCTTCCGAGTGATGAGCATAGGCATGCCACCTGTGCTGCTCCTGGGGGCTATAGAGAAAGTTTCACTGGAATACGGGGCAGTCAGCGTGGCTGACCCATTCTTTTGTAACTGGGGGGAAGGACGACTTGACCCTCAGAAACCACTAGATAGTGTAATGAAAAAAATAAGTATGCACCCGGTAATGGTCATGTATGGGCCACTGGATGAGAGACTATTAGATATGCTCATTAACTGTGCCAAGCAGCATAAAATTGATGGTACTATCAATTATGCTCATGTTGGCTGTAAGCAGGGCGCCGCCACCATAAAAATTGTCAAGGATGTGCTGAATGAAATAGACGTACCGATGCTAATCTTAGATTGTGATATAATTGACACTACAATTGCGCCTGAAGAGGAGATACGGGAGAAGTTGAGGCAGTTCTTTGAGCTTCTGGAAGACCGGTAATTATATTTAGATATGAAAGCACTGGGTATAGATGTAGGTAGCCTGACCACCAAGGCAGTCATCTTAGATGACGATGGCATCCTGGCTTCTAGTATTGTCTCTTCCGGTGATGAGGCTGAATTGAGCGCTAAAGCCGCCCTGGAACAGACTCTAAACCAGGCTGGACTCAGCTTCGATGACAACTTGTATATTATCTCCACCGGAGTAGGTGGAAAATCCATTTCATTTAGCCAGCAACAGAAAGCACTCACTACCTGTCTGGCTCGAGGAAGTCACTACCTGTTTCCATCAGTCCGGATGACGATAGAGATGGGAGCTGAAAGTAGCACTATTATCAAGGTGAACGAACGAGGGCGGCTTAGTGACTGGGCCAACCAGGATAAATGTGCTGCTGGTAGCGGTATATTTCTACAACAGATGGCTAAGCTGATGGAGATGTCCTTAGCCGATATGGCACAGCTATCTTTTAAGGCTAAGTCCAAAGCTGATATTTCCAGTACCTGTGCCGTGTTTGCCGAATCTGAGGTGATATCACATGTACACCGTGACCCTCCTACCCCCAGGGAGGAAATCGTCGCTGGCATCTATTTCTCCGTGGTGAGTCGTATTATGTCATTGTGCAAACGAGTTGGTATTGAGAAAGATGTCGCCGTTACTGGTGGGGTGGCTTTGAACAGTGGCTTGGTCAGAATTCTGGAGGAAGAGATAGGTTTTGGAGTCATGGTACCTGACATACCTCAAATAGCCGCCGCTTTGGGCGCCGCCTTGGTTGCCAGAGAAAATATAGAGAAGGGTATCAAATAGATGATAGTTGCCGGGATAGACATTGGTTCTCGAGCCGCCAAGGCAGTGGTCCTGAACGACGGCTCCATTATTTCATCAGTGATTTGTGATACCGGTCCGGAGAGTGTAAAGACTTCTTATAGGACAATAGAAGCAGCCCTGAACGGGACAGGACTATCGCTGGATGATATCCAGTATAGTGTTGCTACCGGTTACGGTAGAGTCCTTGTCCCCTTCGCTAATGAGAATGTCTCCGAGATAAGCTGCCATGCCCGGGGCATCAACTGGTACTCCTCTTCAGTGAGGACTATCCTGGATATGGGTGGGCAGGATTGTAAAGCAATTAATTGTGATGCTAATGGTCGGGTAACCAACTTTATCATGAACGATAAATGCGCTGGCGGCACCGGCCGGTTCCTGGAAATGATAGCCGAGGTGCTGAATATTCCCCTGGAAGAGATTGGGGACTTGGCTCTTGAGTCGAAGACGGCTATCCCGTTCAATACCATCTGCGCCGTCTTTGCCAAATCGGAAGCTATTTCCTTTCTCAGGCAAGGGGTAGCCAAGCGTGATATCCTGGCCGGTCTAAACGAGGCTATAGCTACTCGCTGCCTTAACCTTTTGAGGCGAATCTCTTTGGAAAAGGAATTCAGTATCACGGGGGGTATCGCCAAGAACAAAGGAATGGTAGCCAAACTCAAAGAAGCGGTGGGGCTGGAGCCACTACTCGCTGAAGACCCACAGATAATCGGTGCCCTGGGAGCAGCCCTGTTTGCCGAAGAACGATGCAAAGGGATAGGCACACGAGAAGAATTGAAGGTTCATTATGGCTACACTGACGGTACTGGCGATTACTTTATCACCATTGATACCGCTAGATGTGATGGTTGTGGGGAGTGTGTACCTGCCTGCCCGTCAGGAATTTTCGAGATGGTTGGGGATGATAACGGTCAGCCGAAAGCCAAGGTGAAAGAAGCGGTAAGAAAAAAGCTGGCCTTTTTATGCCCCGGATTTCATTCTTGTAGCCGTAACCATGAAGTGAATTGTCATAGCGTCTGCCAGCAGGATGCGATAAGCCATACCTGGTAAGAAGGGGGAGATACCATCTCATTAATAACTCTCTTTTAGTAAGTAAAAAAAGAGCTTAAATGAGTCAAGTAAAAAACGACGTTATTTTAGCCGGCGATGATTTGCATCTCAGCTTTGATGGAATTAAGGCTCTTAATGGAATACGCTTCCAGATAAAAGAAGGGCAGATTATATCCATTATTGGTCCTAACGGTGCCGGTAAGACTTGCCTAATAAACTGTATTACCGGCTATTATAAGCCCCAAAAAGGCAAGATAGTCTTCGAAGGTCAGGATATACTTGGCCTAAAACCCCACCAAATTGCTAAACTCGGCATCAGCCGAACCTTTCAGAATCCGACTACATACCCTAATATGACCGCACTGGATATCTTAATGGCGACTCAATATATTCATACCAAAGCTACAATTCTAGACGCGATGCTGTACTTTGGCAGGAGTCGCCGTGAGGAATTAAAAAGCCGCCAAATAGTGGAGGAGATTATTGCCTTTTCCCATATTGAGGAGCTGAGAAAAAGACCAGTAGCTACCATGTCGTACGGTCAACGTAAGCAGGTCGAGATTGCCAGAGCATTAACTATGCGACCCAAAATCATCATACTTGACGAGCCGATGAGTGGTCTGGACGATGCAATGAAAGAGATGGTGAGCGAACTCATCCTAAATACGCACAAGAGAGGGATGACCATTATCCTCATCGAGCACGATATGCAGGTGGTGATGGAACTGTCGCAGTCAATAATCGTTCTCGACTATGGTCAGAAAATTGCTGAGGGAACGCCTGCGGAAATCCGCCAGGATGCGCGTGTTGCCGAAGCCTATCTTGGAGGAGTAACCCGTTAGAAAATGGCTAAGAAATACATTGCGATAGCCCTATTCGCAAGCCGGGAGAAAACTTTTACTATCTGCCATAAGGTGACCTGAAATGGACGCATTGACAGTACCGTTGCAACTAATTCTGTCTGGCATACTGGTTGGTAGTGTGTACGGTTTTATCGCCATGGGCTTTGTCATTACCTATCGGAGTACCCAGGTCTTTAATATGGCCTATGGTCAGTTCGCTGTGCTGGGTGCTTTTATTGCCTGGACTTTTATCGGCTCCCCAGAAGCGCCAAGGTTACCTCTTCCAATAGCCCTTTTCCTGACCTTAGTTGTAGCTATCCTGCTTGGTCTGGTGATAGAACGCCTTTTCTTCCGGCGCATGATTGGACGACCGCTGTTCGCTACATTCATGCTCACCTTGGGACTTCTGGCGATACTGCGTAGTGTGGTGATGGTTGCCTGGGGTCCGAAAAGCCTAGCCCTGGCGGCGACACTCCCTAAAGGGCCGGTCAACCTTGGTGATATTGTACTGGCTAAGGAGTACCTCTGGAGTTTTTGTCTGGCCATGGTAGCGACCTTAGCCTTCGCCTTTTTCTTCCGCCGTACCAAACTAGGGCTGGCTATGAGAGCTGCCTATGATAATCAAGTAGCCGCCCGGTGTCTGGGTGTGAGTGCCGAACTTAATTCCCAGATTGCTTGGGCAATGTGCGCCTTGATTGCTACGATTGGTGGAATCTTGATAGCCACTGTCAGTGGGGTTAGCCTTCATTTATCTGAACTGGTAATGTTGGTTCTGGCAGTAGTGTTCATAGGCGGACTGGATTCACTTGTCGGCTGTATTTGTGGCGGGCTAATTTTAGCCGTCGGAACGACTCTGACCAGCTATTATCTCAACCCTCACTTGCCTGGGATTGCTACTATCTTCAGCATGATTTTAATGTTACTGGTATTGCTTATTCGACCCAGCGGCCTTTTTGGCACCAAGCAGATAGAAAGGGTCTAAAAGGTGAAGAGAAGGGGTAGAACTAAAACCGACTACAGTCAGGATATGGCTCTAATCGGTAGCACACAGCAGTGGGTTATTTTGGCTATCTTCCTGGCACTCCTGGTCATACTGCCCCATGTCCTTAGCTGGACACACAACTTGAACTGGCTTACTTTCATAAATTTCACTGCCATTACCATTATCGCTGTTATGGGACTGAATATTATTACCGGTATGGCGGGACAAGTTAGCCTGGGCCATGCAGCTTTTATCATGGTAGGTGGTTACACTTTAGCTATTCTTACTTCGAACGCCCATTGGCCTTTCTGGGTTGCCCTGATAATTTCGGCTATTATCACGGCAGTAATCGGCTTCATAGTCGCAGTGCCAGCTATACGTCTTAAAGGGTTCTATCTGGCTGTGGTTACCCTGGCCTTTTTCTTTATTGCCCAGTACATAATACGCAGCTTGGGAATCACCGGTGGTATTCATGGTATCATTGGTATACCTTACCCTGTAGTTGGCGGGATAAAGATTAACACTGACATCAACTGGTATTATCTTCTTCTACCGGTGGCTATCATATGCATTATCTTTTCCGCTAACCTTAGCCGTTCCCGGACTGGTCGGGCTTTCCTGGCTATACGGGACAATGCCACAGCTGCTGCTAGCCTGGGGATTAATGTACCTCTTACCAAGCTACGTGCCTTCTTCATCGGGACGTTATTTGCCGGGCTGGCCGGGGGACTATGGGCCAGCTATGTGAGTGTAGTGAGGCTGGACCAATTTACCATCTGGGACTCAATATGGTACCTGGGTATGATTATAATCGGTGGCGGTGGAAGCACCGCCGGCGTGGTCATGGGAGTTATCTTTCTTCGACTCATCAGTCAGATCCTACATGTAATCTCTACGGCTGACTGGATGCCCTATCTCAGCAGCAGTATCATGGTCTCTCTGAATTATGGTGTCTACGGGCTGGTGATAGTATTGTTTATATCCTTACAGCCCTATGGGTTGATTTCAGTGTGGCGGAAAATTAAGTTGAACTACAAGCGGTGGCCCTTTGGAACTTAAGCATCTATGTGGTGAAGCATGCTTAAACTAAATAAAATAAAAGCAGTATATAGCGATGTGGTTCTGGCCCTCACCGAGGTTTCTATGCTCGTGGAAGAAGGCAGTATTGTTGCCCTGTTGGGAAGCAATGGCAGTGGCAAGTCAACCACACTGAAGAGTATCTCCGGGCTCCTGAAGACTGAGGATGGTAAGCTCACTGAAGGCACTATTGAATTTGATGGCAAGCGTATAGATAAGCTAAATCCGGAGAAGATAGCCAAGCTGGGTATTTGCCACGTGCTGCAGGGGCGTTCGGCATTCCAGCAGCTTACCACTGAGGAAAATCTGCAGATGGGAGCTTACCTAAGACGTGATAAGGATAATGTGAAAAGGGACTTAGACCAAATCTATGAGTATTTTCCACAACTGGCGACACTTCGCCACCAAAAGGGCGGATATCTTTCGGGCGGTGAGCAACAGATGCTGATAATTGGAAGGGCGTTTATGGCTCGTCCAAAAACAATGCTGCTTGACGAACCCTCTTTGGGGCTTGCTCCCGGGATAATAGGCAGTATATTTGCCATTCTTAAGAAGATAAATGAAGTGGAGAAAACCTCATTGCTAATCGCTGAGCAAAACGCCATCGCTACCCTGAATATAGCCAACTACGGGTATATCTTGCAGAATGGAAGGGTAATTCTTGAAGGGTCAGCACAAGTGCTAAAGAACCATGAGCACGCTCAAGGTATCTATCTTGGCCTCAACTCAGTACCACCCCGCTTGTGATGAGAGCGAGGATAGGTTAGTCTTTCTTTAACCTCTTACCGCAACCGATGTCTCGTTAATTCTGTAATTAGCTCTGGGGGCTCCGGCATACGGAGCCCCCACAAGTTTGGGTCTACTGCTCTTTGCCCTCGAAGATTCTGGGCAGTTCTATCCAGTCGCTGGCGGATACTGTCCCATCCTTAGTGTACCGATGTATCTTGATGGTGGAAACACCCACCCTTCGGTCGGGACCGTAGCCAAAGCCTTCTTGATTGCCCCAGGTGTCAATCTCGGTGAGCTTGTTCATGGCGTTATATACGGCTTCGTTGCTGAGATTATCCCAACCAACATCCTCTACAGCTTGTTTCACGGCTGAGGTTAGGACTGCTTTCATGGTTATCATGAGACGGTTATCTGCCCACTTATCCTCACCGGTAGACCATTGCCAAATTTGGCTATAAAGCCTGGCTGCCTCTGCTCCATCCGAGTAAGGACTTTCAGACCGGTATCCATAGAATTCCTCTGCTCCCTCGCCGGCAATACCAAGAACCCCTTTTGGCTCTGTGTATTCACTAAAGCAAAAGGGTATCTCGTCCGTGAGACCTAGGCCACGAAAGTCTCTAATGGCGACGGCGGCATTAGGTGACATACCAAGCATCCAGATATAGTCCACCCCGGCATCTCGCAACGCCATAAGTTGTGGCTTGAGGTCTAGTGTTGCTATCGAGTAGGGGGCAAGAACAAGTTCCACCCCTTGTCCTCTCACCCAACCTTCTGCCAACCTCCATTGCTCACCAGTGGGCACATCCTCCCAGTAGAGAACACCAACTTTGGGCTGTTCTGGTCCCTCCCATTGGTCAAGGAGCCATTTAATGTAACCAGCAAAGCCATCCGCAACAGGTATGGATATGCTGAAAAAGCTCTGTGGTGGTAGGTAGCACCTAGGGTCGATAGCTGACCATGTTATTAGAACCGACTTGTCACTGGTTATCGTATCTTGAATTCCTAATAAATAATAGTCCTCAACGGCCAGGTAAATTACAGGGTCAAAAGTGTCCCTGAGCTCTTTATATGCCATCACTGCACCGTCAGGTGTTCCTTTGTTATCCACTACCCGCCAGTTCAATTTAACACCGTCGATACCACCCTCTACCTCGTTTATGTAGCGGAAAATATAACCGGCTTCATCCATCATAGGCACCACCGACGAAGCCGCCGGTCCGGTCAGTCCTCCCATGAGTCCGACATTGATTTCCGCGCCTGCTGGTTCTTCAGTCTTGCAGCCTGCCACCGGCATTAAAAGCAATAATGACAGGGCAATAAGCAAAGCCAAACACATAAATTTTTTACTCATTTTGTTCATAACCCCCCTTTTTTAAATTTGGTTTGAATGATATAGGCATATTTATCGTTGTCCAATCAGGAGTAAAAGGATAACCCGAGCATGGGGCCAGTGTGAGTTACCATCACCGGTGTGTATTCAGTCATATAGCTTTCCACACATCTGTACCTTGAAGTGACCATCTCTTTTAGCTCCCCAGCATCCTGGAGAGAATCACAGTGGTGAACCATGATATGCACTGGTTTTTGAGTATCTATATACTTTTTAACCAAGTCAACCATCTTACTAATTGTTTTCTGCTTTCCCCTTACTCTGGCAATCACCTCGAGCAGTCCAGTGTCATCAACGAATCCAATTACTGGTTTCACCCCCAACAATTCACCAACAGTGGTGCTCTTGGGTGCTCGCCCAGACTTTATTAGGTACTTTAGGGTATCGAGTGTAGCGATATATATCACTCGTGACATCATGTCCCGTATAATATCGGTGACCTCTTCCAGGCTCTTATTTTCCTGCGCTGCACGAGCTGCCTCTAGAACAATAAAACCCTGGGCACCGACTGAGGTTCTACTATCGATAATCTCAATGCGAAGATTAGGGTGCTCAGGCCTAACCAGCCTTCTCGCGTGATATGCCGATTCGTGAGTGGCACTGAGAGCTCGGGAAACAAGGATGCAAACAATGCTATCCGTTGTTTTTGCCAACTCGGAAAAAACGTTGACAAACTCACCAGGGGTGACAGCAGTTGTAGTGGGGTGCTCCTCTAGGTCTTTGAGCACTTTTAGGTCTTTGAACATCTCCCAAAATTCGTCAGTAGTAATATCAACCCCGTCTCGACAAGCCTTGCCATCAATCACAAGTCCAAGTGGCATCACTCGTATGTCATACTGTTCTATCAACTCGGGCGGCAAACAAGTTGTACTGTCTGTTACAATCCGAACCTTAGACATCACACTCCCGCTTAATCAATCCAACCTCACTCCAGATGACCTGCTCAATTAATGTAACTTTCGCCTATGCCGACTAAGAAGTTCCAGCATAGGATTCAAACGTTTTCCATAAGCTTATACCTAGAGATTGTATGTATATTTAGCACAAAGAAGTGTCTTTGTCAAGAGACCACTGCTCAGGGTTCTGCTCGATGGTGGTCAAGTCTTCAATTGACAAAGGTGCATTATTTGCCTAAAATGTAGTGGGAGGAAAATAAAAGGTAATGAAGAACCTACCAGTATTTCCAATAGGTATTGTCTCAGAGTTGCTGAGTGTACATCCTGAAAGGTAGTGTCCCGAATGTGGTGGAAAAGTGGATCGGTATATCCTACCCTATAGT
>CAZFRL010000047.1:0-8713 GCA_964521325.1 uncultured Dehalococcoidales bacterium
CTGGGGTATAGGCTACCTTTACCCTGGGATATTGCCCCCTCTCCCGCTCAATTATTCGCATCCAGAAATGCCCGGTAAAGGGCTGTGCCAGGGAGTATGGGGGGTAGTCATTCCCACAGTATTCGTCTCTGCATGCTAGGAAGCAGTTATAGCAGCCGTTGCATCTACTTATGTCGATAACCATGCCATATTTAGCCATTTTTATACCTCCCACTTTGAAATTTCTATGAGACAGGAGTTACTTGCCATCCCGGGAGCATTCTTTGACACCATCCGGGCCGGGGTCAGCAGATTAACACAGCCGCCTCTGTCTATACTATAAGGCTTGCCCGGCTCCAGGGGGTCATATTTACCCGAGGATTCGTACGAATGGACTACACCCGGTCTCATCCTCTCGGTAACCTGGGCTATGCCCAGTGTTGCCCCCCGGTCATTGTATAGCTTGACGATGTCTCCATCTTTGATGCCTCTGGCATTGGCATCCGAGGGATGAATGCGGGCAACGTGCCAGTAGTAGCCATCTTTGAATACCCGGTGACCCGGGATATCTCCCAGCCAGGGGGTATTAGCATCATAATTGGTGTGAAAGGTAAACCTTGCATGGGGGGAGATAAGCTGCAGAGGATATTTCTTGGCCAGCTCTGAGGTATGCCCTTCCCAGCTAGGGATATATCGGGGCATAGGTGGTCTTTCCTCGTCGTCGGGAAAATGCTGTGTCAGGCTCTGGGAGACAAATTCTATCTTCCCACTGTATGTTCCCAGCTCTTTAGCCTTTTCCGTGCCTCTCTTGGGGTTATAAAAATCTGTGGTATCACACTCTCTACCTTCATAGAACCACCGTAGTGCTGGGGTAGGTTTGTAGTCTTTGGGCAGAGGGACTACAAAGTAACCCTTCTTCTTGAAATCTTCGTAGGATATATACTTTGGTAAGTCGTATTTATCAAATACCTTCTTAATCCAGTCTTCCTCTGAATTGCCCTCGGTGTATTCCTCCTTAAAGCCCAGTCTTTCGGCAATATCACAGAAAATATCACGATCAGGTCTTGATTCCCACAGCGGCTCAATGCACCTTTTCATATAAACTATAACCCGGTAGTTACCTGCTTTAAGGTCACCACCATAACCTCCGGGTTTTGCCCATTCAGCTATGTCAGTACGCTCAAAGTTGGTGCACGCCGGCAGGATAATATCAGCAAATCTTGTCTCGGTATTCCACCAGCAGTCCTGCATAACCACGAACTCAAGTTTAGGACTCTGGTACATCTTCACCCATCTATTGGTCTCGGTCATGGTGCCAATGTCAGAGCCGCCGTAGCGGTAGCACATCTTAACCTCAGGGCTGCCCGGCTCGGGGTAGGTGTATGGTTTAAACTGTTGTTCTAAAGATTGAGCACAGAAGCCTTCTCCCAACCAGTTAATCGGTGGGCTCAGGATAGCCTCAGGCCCGAGCAGGCGGTAAATGCGCTGGCTAACCGGATTGACCGCCGGTTTCCTGGCTACCAGTGAAAATGCATCTTCTCCTCCATCAGCATATCCGGGGAATTTAAATGAGCCATTGGTTGGTGCTCCCATGCAAGTTCCCCATATATTAACCCCCGGCTTACCCAGGCCCTGCATAGCTTGAAGCAACACCATTAGTCTTGCCCACTCAGTAGCATAGGCTTGCCGGCAGGCACCACCCATACCACCGTACATCCCGCCTGCCATTGTCCGTTTTGATGCCCACTCCCTGGCCAGGACTTTTATAGTTCGGGCTGAGACGCCTGATATCTCCTCTGCCCATTTGGGCGTTTTAGGCACACCGTCATCCTCACCCATAATGTGTCGCTTGAACTGGTCGAAGCCAATGGTACGATTGGCAATAAATTCTTTATCGTAGGTGTCATCGTCTATCCAGACATAGGCGATTGCCATAGCCATAGCCGCATCAGTGCCTGGTCTGGGGGCTATCCATTTATCACCCATAATGGCGGCGGTGTAGTTACAGAACGGGTCGATGAAGATTTGCTTAATACCCAGCTCTCTAAGCCAGAGACGCCAGATTGTAGACTCCTGCGCCCCATAAGCAGCATGGGCTGAATCAGGGTCACTAGACCAGTGGACTACTAGGTCAGTATTTTTTAGAGCATCCTCAAGCAGGTCATCTTGCTCAGGAACTCCAAGTCTCCAGTAAAAGCCCCAGGTATGCGATGACCCCCAGTGCCAGCCCTCCCAGCTATCCGGGTTATGTAAGTTATACGTGTGTCCCAGCAGTTGGAAGAACCTGCCAAATGAACCAAACCTATAGTGTAATAGACCCCAGTTAGGGTGGTCTGGCATTCTTGCCCAAACAGCGGCTGGGCCGTAGGTGGTTCTAATTCGCTTCATCTCGCCGGCGACTATATCCAGAGCTTCGTCCCAGCTTATCCTCTCATACGCGGATTTACCCCTTGTTTCAGGGTGTCTATCACCCTTTGGGTCGAAGTCTATCCTTTTGAGAGGGTACTTAATCCTGTCCTCTGAGTAAACCCTTGCTCTCTCGGCAACAATGTAAGGGGCGAGGGTAGTTTTCCTGGGAGGGGAGAATTCCCTTCCTCGGGCTTCAATTGTCCATGGTGGCGGATCTGTTTCGTCGAAGACTATAGGCCGAATACGAGTTATCTTGCCATCTTCTACATAAACGAAAACGGGGCCATTACTAGTACAGTTGGTAAATATTTTCTCTTCCATAGCCTATCCTTTCACTGCTACGCATATTTTTGAGAGCTCATCTTACAATGGGGTAAATACGCCGACTACATAATCGGACGCATTTACCCCTTTTCCTCAATTAAATAGTACTGAGGCTAGGCTTATATTTCGTTTAATCGTAAGTAATGGGGAAGATAAGCTCAGCTGGCTCACCCATGTATTCTTGCGGGGCAAAGACTATCGGACATTCCCATTTCTCTGGTGAATCAACCGCACGCCACTGATCCATGTGCATCGGATAACGGGCAAACTGGTTTTCGTCAAATGCCATAGGGTAATTTATTGTTGGCAAATTGGTTTCAGCCAAAGCTGCATTAATGTCTTCTGCATCAAGTGAGCCCGCTCTTTCAATGGCATCAAGCACGACTTGGGCACAACAATAGCCCAACCCTATAGATGGGCTTAATGGCTCGCCAGTCTTCTCACCCCAGTAATCAGCGAGCGTTTGTGGTGTTCTGCCACCAATACCAGGACAAAATTCAGGATCATATGTTGGGTACCAGAACCTTTCTGTACAGACACCGTGTGGTATGTTACCGCCCCAGGCAGCTATGTTTTGGTAGAATATCGCTGCCTTTGTATCCCAGATGCCTTTGGGCTCATAGTTAAAGGCTCGACATTGTCTTAATAATACCCCAGCATCAGGTCCAGGAGCATTTCCAATAAGTATATCACAATCCCCTTCTATCCACTCCTGTATTATAGGTGAAAAGTCTGTAGCTCCAGACGGGAATAAACCCAATCCTCTGTCTGTGCCATATGCTTCGTAACCTGCTGCTTCTAACATGAATGGTGTTCCCTCATACCAACCTCTACCATCTACGTCATCCGTCGCGTACATTGCTACTCTCTTGTTATTGCGGTCAGCTATCGATAGTAGCCAAGCAACACCCATATCAGACATTGTCATTCCGGGCTTATCCCAAACACTTCCTGGTGGGGGTGGGGTAGCCACAGCAAAACTAATATCCCAGGATTGTTTCCAAGGTGGCGTAACCGACTCTCGCAATGCTACAAACTGTTCAAAAAGACCAGCTGCACCAACATATGGCACCTCATACCGCTCACATACCGTAGATATGGGAGTCGATAGCGGCTGAGGGCAACCAGCTGTTACTAACACCTGTATCTTGTCGCGGGTAATTAGGTCCTCGGCCAGCGTTCCTGCCTTTGTTGCTTCGCTCTCGTTATCGGTGATTATAAGGCTCACGTGTAATTTTTTGCCATACTCTTCTACATATACACCGCCTAAGTCGTTGATATCTTCCAAGGCTGTCTCTACGCCAAACGTGCCGCCTATAGCAAAACTACATTCTTTACCCGTCAATGCTGTACTTGAACCTATAAGAATTTCTTCTGGAACTTCTGCCGCTGGCTTACAACCACCGAAAATCAGCGCGCTCGCTAAAATAACCGCCAATGGAATTAAAAGCAACCTCTTCATTATTCCCTCCGTTTTTTCAAATTTTGAGCGAGTTATTCATTAATTGATTTATCCTCCTCACATAATAACCTCCTTCTTATTTCTTCACCGCCAGTTATATGCTAAAATTAGCCAAATAGCGGAGGCATATTATGAAAACATCCTCAGATGATATTCTCGCTCAGAACACTCAATACTCATTAACCACTTTAATTACTGCTCAGGTAAAGTTCAAGAGGCAATTGGTCAAGTACATAGGCTGCTTTGTTGCCTAAAAGATGGTGTCCATTAGTTAGTTTTCTTTTACTAATTTTATCGTATAATATATTAATTATGAGTGCAGTGCTGTCTAATATTGATCCAGGCCGAGTTAGTAAGAATAAAATTACTATATTGATAGCCGATGACCAACCATTACTGCGTCAGGCACTTCGAAATCTTCTGGAGAAATACGAAGATTTTAAGATTATCGCTGAGGCTAGCAATGGAGAAGAGGCGGTTCAGCTTGCCACAGAACTGATACCAGACGTAGTAATTATGGATATAGCTATGCCAAAATTGAATGGCTTGGAAGCAACTCGCCAGATCAAGGCCAAATGCTCGCAGGTAGCGATACTAGTCCTAACTGTTCACGATGATATCGGATACATACTAGGGATACTTGAGGCTGGCGCTGCAGGATATTTAATGAAAACTGTATTTGGTAAAGAAGTCATTAATGCGATACGTTCTACAGTTACAGGCGAGACAGTATTATCTGCACCAGTTTCAAAGCAGCTTCTGAAGTATGCTCACCGATATCCAATCAAGCCTTTCCATCTGGATGCCAGGCAGAAGCTAAGCACGCGTGAGCTTGAAATACTTAAACTACTGGCCAAAGGCATAAGCAACAAAGATATTGCCCAATTTTTAAATATAGGCGAACGTACTGTGAAAAGCTACTTGGTGGATATTTTTAACAAGTTAGGAGTCAGTTCTCGTACTGAGGCAGTAATCACTGGGTTAAGGCATGGGTTTCTAAATATTGATGAGTTGGAGTAATATCGATTCAAATGGATATTTTTAGAAGCCTTAGATCCAAAGAAACAAAGGGGATTCTTTATAGTTTTCATTTTTGGGCCATTGTACTAATTTTTTCTGCTATAGCTGTTATCTATTATCTCTATTCTTATCCCGTAATCGTTTTTACAAATGGTTTTTCGTTATGGTTCTGGTACCTGATAACATTTGAAATTAGATACCACATGCATGGAATCTTGTTTGTTGTCCCAATGCTTTATGCCACAGTACGTTTTGGATGGTACGGAATTCTTATCACATGGGCTTCTTGTATGGTTGTAATGTTTCCATATATAACAAACTGGCAGTATAGCCCGATCACGCGAGTGATAAACATCATTTATCTATCGGTACCCTTCCTGGTTTTAGGATTTATCACTCTGGGGTTGAAGCAAATAGAAGGGCGCAAGAGAGTACTGGAAGAAAGGGAAGCAGAACGTCAGGCTTACATGGCACAGATTTTTAGTGCACAAGAGAAGGAGCGACAGCGTATAGCCCATGAACTTCATGATGACACTGCGCAGAAATTACTGGCTACAGCTAACCGAGCGCAATCGTTAGCTTTAGGCGAGTTCGGTAAGATTGAACTACCTGTTAAAAACCACGTAGAGTGGATTCGAGACATGGTTCTTCAGCTATCTGAAGATATCAGGAGGATAAGCCTCGTTCTGAGGCCGAGCATTTTGGACATCGGATTTTTACCAGCGTTAGCATGGTTAGCAAATAAACTTGAGACAGATGATGGTATAAATACCAAACTAATCGTGAATGGTGGGGAGCGTAAACTTGCTCCTGGAACGGATATGATGATATTTCGTATTGTCCAAGAAGCGCTTAATAATATAAGACGCCACTCCAAAGCCACCGAGGCAACAGTCACTTTAGATTTTACTCCGAAGACTCTAAAATTATCAATTAGTGACAATGGGAAAGGTTTTAAAGTACCTGTGAAAATGGGTGCCCTGACGGTTGAAGGTAAATTGGGATTAACTGGAATGCAACAGAGAACTAACTTCCTTGGTGGCACTTTTAATATACAGAGTAAGCCTGGCAAAGGCGCCAACATTTTTATCGAGCTAAAGGCCTAGACTCTCGCACGCAATTGTCCTCTTTGCATTAATTTTCGAGACCAAAAGTTCCGTCTAAGACCACTGTTTGTCCTCAAGAATAGATTTGGGCCGGCTATTCTCGACCCTATCGTCCTCATTATGGAAGCGCAAGGTCTTAGGGAGTCACCACATGTGGGTGCAGAAGCAAGCACGGTGCTGGCTTATAGTGGTATTGGTGAGGAATCTGCTGAGGCTCAAGCCTCTGTCACGATACCAAGATATGGTTCTCGTCCAGGACTGAGTGCGCCGTTCCTCCCTTCGAAAAAGATTCAGCAGTTGTTAAAAATATTAGCCACTCTCAGAGATACTGACGTGGTTAACCTCTCTTATGGCGTCAGTTGTTATATCCCTAGCCGTCACGGCTATGCATTGGTACTTGCCTTACCTATCATAGTTACCCTTCTTAGTTCCTACCTTCATCAGCCAGTGGATAGCCAAACTCTATTTGTAGGAGAAGTAGACCTTACTAAGTAAGTCCGACCACCTGAGCTGAGAGAACATATCTACCTAGTTTGGCAGAAGTCCTTGTTGGCTCACAGCCAAGAAGAATAAGACGCATCTACCTAAGTGAGAAAGTGGCCAGTAGTTTAAGTGTTTCAAGCTCACGCGTGCTTAGCTTCTGCCTGGCATCCAGATGGAAAGGCTTGATTGGATATCGGTGAGCATACTTCAGAAGCTGCTTTGAAACTGGAGCAGATAGTACTGTCTCGCCTGTAAACCAACTAATGGACGCCATCTTTTAGACAACAAAGCAGCCTATGTACTTGACCAATTACCTCTTGAATTTCACCTGAGCAGTAATTAAAGTGGTTAATGAGTATTAAAGTATTCTGAACCAGGATATCACCTGAGGATGTTTTCATAATATGCCTCCGCTATTTGGCTAATTTTAGCATATAACTGGCGGTGAAGAAATAAGAAGGAGGTTATTATGTGAGGAGGATAAATCAATTAATGAATAACTCGCTCAAAATTTGAAAAAACGGAGGGAGTAATGAAGAGGTTTCTTTTAATTCCATTGGCGATTATTTTAGTGACCGTGCTGATTTTTGGCGGTTGTAAGCCACCGGAAGAAGTCCCGGAAGAAATTCTTATAGGCAGCAGTGTCGGGTTAACGGGCATGTATGCAGGTAACAGTATCGGCGGTGTTTTTGGCGAACTGGCGGCTGTCGATGACATCAACAGCTTAGGTGGAATATATGTAGAAGAGTATGGCAAAAAATTACCCGTAAGACTTATAGTCGCCGATAACGAGTGCAACGAACTAAAGGCAGCGACCCTTGCTGAGGACCTGATTCTCCGCGACAAGGTACACGCCTTAATACAAGGTAGTTGCCCGCAGCCGATGACCACGCCCATATCTACGGTATGTGAGCGGTATGAAATGCCATATGTTGGTGTAGTTGGTCTTAAGGAACAGTTTGTAGCCATGCGGGAGTCGGTTAGCCCGCCGTGGGAATACAGCTGGGATATCGCCTTTGCTGTAGTTGAACCATATCCACCAGGAAGTTTTTGGGATAAGCCTGGAATGACAATGGCGGACACATTTCGAATCTTCCTGAGCGATATCATCGGGCAGACCAACAAGAGAGCAGCTGCCTATGGGGCGGATGACATAGACGGCAGAAGTTGGTACACGCTATTTCCTGTTATGGCCGAAGAAGCTGGTTTTAGTATCTGCGGTAGGGAAAGAGATTTTGGTATATTCCCTTTGGGAAATACGGACTTTACGCCTCTAATAAATGAGTGGAAGGCTTATGATGCTGAGCTGCTTTTTGGCAATGCTCCTGCCCCTGATATTGGGACATTATTGAGACAATGTTACGGGATGGGCTTTAAGCCCAAGGCCGTCTTCGCTGGAAGAGGAGGAATGTTCTATCAAGATATAAATTCCTGGGGTGGCGACCTACCACTCGGTGTCCTTACAGATGCACTGTGGCGTCCAACATATGATCCTGAAATGTGCCCCGGTATTGGTGACGCAACCCCAATGTCGATCTTTGATAGATGGGTTGGAGAGACAGGCGAACCATTAAACCTAGCTATAGGACTTGGCTATTGTGGTGCTCAAGTCCTATTTGACGCCATCGAAAGAGCAGGCACACTTGATGGAGATGCGATTAGTGAAGCTATAGGTGAAACCCATTTGAAGACAGTGTGGGGTACTGTGGTGTTTGATAAAGAAACCCACTTTGCCGGTATGGCGGAGACTTTAGGTCAGTGGCAGAAGACCGATGAACCGTGGGTATGGGAATGCCCGATAGTCTTTGCCCTACAACCACATATGGGGGAGCCGGCTGAGCTTCTATTCCCTATTCCTTACGATTAAACTAATGTATAGGGCTTGGGCTGGCATGCCCAAGCCCTATTCGGTGTAATTATTGGAGCAGGC
>CAZFRL010000048.1:0-8678 GCA_964521325.1 uncultured Dehalococcoidales bacterium
CCACCAGCCAAACCCGAGCCAATTGCTGCACCAGCACCAGAGGCTGCCCAACCAGTCACTCCACCCTATCCCGAACAGCCACCAGCCAAACCCGAGCCAATTGCTGCACCAGCACCAGAAGCTGCCGCCACTACTACCCCACCACAACCGGGTAGTGAAATTGAACAATTGAGACTAAACTGGAAACAGATTATCAATGAAGCTCCGGTAAGCACTAAAAAAACTGCCGCCGCTGCTATCCTCAGAAGTGCTGACGTTAAACCAGTGGCAATTGAAAATGATACCGTAATCTTAGCCTCCAAATACGAGTTTTATAAAGAGCAAATAGAGAAGCCTGAAAATCAAAGGATAGCCGCCGAAATCATAAGCAACTTCCTGATGCGTCCGTGCCGAGTGCACTGTATTCACAAACCAGAAGATAATCACATGGTGGAAGCAGCCCTAAAGATGGGTGCTCAGATTATCGACGTGGAGGAAAAATGAATCTATCTATGTTAAATCAAGCCCGGGAACTCAAATCAAAACTGGACAAGGCTCAAAAAGAATTAAGCAACACTACTTTAGAAGCAGAGTCAGGCAAGGGTGCGGTTAAGGTCACCATTAATGGTCAACAAGTAATACAATCAATAAAAATATCACCAGAAGTGATAGACCCAGATAAGTCGGAACTCTTAGAAAAATTGGTGCTGAAAGCAGTAAGTGAGGCTATTACTAAATCCCAGAAGCTTGCTGCCAAAGAGCTAAGAGGGCTGACTGGTGGTCTTAAAATACCGGGGCTGACCTAATTATAGTTAAGGAGAGCTAACATTGGATCAAGGTCCTATACCTACCGCAGAGGCAGTATATAAGCTCATTCAGGAGTTTAATAAACTGCCTGGTATCGGACCAAAGAGCGCCCAACGACTAACCTACTATTTACTGCGTGCCCCTGAAGAGCAAACCAGGCTGTTAGCCGACGCCATCCTGTCAGTAAAACAGAAGACCGGGTTATGCTCCATTTGTTTTAATGTTACTGAATCTGACCCCTGTTACATCTGCCGCAGTGACCAGCGTGACCATAGTAAGATTTGTATCGTTGAGCAGCCCCAGGACATTCTAGCTCTGGAACATACCAAGATTTATAACGGACTGTATCATGTACTCCACGGCGCCATCTCACCAACCGAGGGAGTGGGGACTGAAGACATAAAAATCAAAGAGCTTATGAATCGGTTACAAGATGGCTCAGTAAATGAGGTCATCCTAGCTACCAACCCCAACCTTGAGGGAGAACAAACAGCTACCTATCTAAACCGCCAGATTTCACCCCTGGGTATCAAGGTTACCCGCCTTGCCCGGGGGCTCCCCTTCGGCACCGAACTGGAATACGCCGATGATGTTACCCTCACCCGAGCCATTGAGGGCAGGCAGGAGTTTTAGTAAATAATTAAAGTAAGCTTGATAAAAGGAATTTCAGGAAATGATTAAAGTTGGCATATATTTACCTGTTTATGGTGGATGGCTCGGGAGTCGCGGGTCCGGTAAGGCAGAAGCTGATGGAGTTTACTTTACTGGTGAGAAAGAAAAACCGCCGACATACGACTATGTTAAGCAAGTAGCCCTTGAGGCAGAACGAATCGGTCTAGATTCTCTGTGGATTCCTGACCACCTGTTAAATCCAACAAAAGGCGACCAAGCCCCTTCACTAGAATCTTGGACTCTTGCCACAGCAATTGCCGAAGCAACCGATAGGGTAATTATTGCTCATACCTGTCTTTGCGAGGCATTTCGTTATCCAGCCGTTTTGGCGAAGCAAGCCGCCACTCTGAGTGAAATTAGTAACGGCAGATTCTGGTTTAGTATTGGGGCTGGTTGGTTCAAGCGGGAATATGAAGCCTACGGATTACCTTTTTATGCACATGATGAGCGCGTATATCGGGCAAAAGAAGCAATTCAAATCATCAAAAGACTGTGGCAAGAAGATAATGTAACCTTTAGCGGGAAATATTACTCGATAAGTAATAGTAACCTTGAACCAAAGCCAAGCCCAAAGATTCCGGTATGGTATGCCGGCATGTCTGAACCCGCTTGTAATATCGTCGCCGAAGAAGCAGATGGCTGGCTAATGCGCGGAGACAGTCTTGAAAATACACAAAAAAGCATTGCCGATATGTATGAGCACCTTGAAAAGAAGGGAAGAAGCAAAATAGAATTTGCTATTTCCGGCCTGACTTTCATCAGAGATACAGATGAAGAGGCTATAAAATATGCAGAACAGATAACAGAAGGGCACAAGAACGTGCTCAATCGCACCTTAGATACTGGATTGGTAGGCTCTCCGGAAACAGTAGCTCAAAAGATAAAAAAGTTGGAAAGTATTGGTATAAATCATGTCTTGCTACAACTCGCTCCAACTTTGACGGAATTGCAAGCAGTTAAGAAAGTTCTTAATATTCTTAGGTAAATTGACCTAGGTCACTGCTGACCTAAAATATATTCGGTGACAGTATATAGATGGTGGTTCGCAGTCCACTTTGTTAGCCCAAATGCTCAGTACTGGTAAAAGCCCGAAAAACGTTAAGTAAAAGTAGTAAAAATGACCAAGCCACGGAATTATCAGACGGAAGCGATTATTGTTAAGAAGATTAAGCTGGGGGAGGCGGATAGAATCCTCACCCTCTATACCCCTCATCTGGGCAAAATTAAAGCCGTAGCCAAGGGGGTGAGACGCCCAAGGAGCAAGATGGCAGGGCACCTAGAACTCCTTACCCACAGCCTGGTGTCACTGGCTAGAGGGCGGAACCTGGATACTATAACCGGCAGCCAGACTATCAACAGCTTCCTCCCCCTGAAGAGTGACTTCCAACTTACCTCCTATGCTCTTTACGCCACCGAGTTAGTTGACCAGTTCACTGCCGAGTATATCGGAAACCAACCCCTGTTCCAACTACTACTGGAAACCATGCATAACTTATGTCAAGCTGGTGATAACGAGCTGGTTTTGCGCCACTTCGAGCTACACCTCCTCAACGAGGTGGGCTATCGCCCCCAGCTTCAGCAGTGCGTCTCCTGCCACACAAAACTGCAACCAGTCATTAACTCGTTCTGCCCGAGTGCCGGCGGCACACTGTGCCCTAGCTGCACTCCAAGCCAGCCGTTAACCTACCCCCTATCGGTTAATGCCCTAAAAGTGCTAAGATTATTCCAGAGTAGCGACTATAACACTGCCAGCAAGCTAAGAATGAACTCGGAACTGTCTCACGAATTAGACAGGTTAATGAGAGATTATCTTAAATACCTGCTGGAACGAGAGGTAAAGTCAGTCGCCTGGTTGGATACCCTGAGAGAGCAACTAAAAGAGGTAACAACGGGAATAAAATAGAAATGACATCCAGATTAGACCGCATAGCTCAACAACGACGGCAAAAGCTTGACCGAATTCGCGCTCGTGGCATTAACCCCTACCCCCATGGTTATCACCGGAGCCACACTACACAGCAAGCCATAGCCCTACTTGAGCAGCAAGAGAAAGGCTTGGCCCAGAAAGATGTAGTTAATGTCGCCGGGCGGATTACAGCCAGGCGACTGATGGGTAAAAGCGCATTCCTTGATATACACGATAGTTCAGGGAAGATTCAACTATTATTCCAAGACATAAACAAGTTTGATGAGGCTCAAATTCAATTATTTAATGACTTAGATATCGGCGATATTATCGGGGTCGAGGGTAATCTGCTTCGGACAAGAAGTGGCGAACCTACCGTTCGGGTAGGAGATTTTACTCTATTGGCTAAGTCGCTCCAGCCTCTGCCAGAAAAATGGCATGGGCTTAGTGATGTAGACAAACGATACCGGCAACGCTACCTGGACCTTATCGCCAACACTGAGAGTAAAGAAATCTTCCGGGTGCGTGGCCAGATTATTACCGCCATACGACAGTTCCTCAACCAGCAAGGCTTTTTAGAAGTAGAGACGCCAGTGCTGCAACCGTCAGCCGGGGGTGCTCTAGCTCGACCCTTCATCACCCACCACCATACACTTGACCAGGATTTCTACCTGCGTATTGCCCCTGAACTTTACCTTAAGCGACTGATTGTAGGTGGCTTTGACAAGGTCTATGAGCTGGGTCGAATTTTCCGCAATGAGGGCATCTCCACCAAGCACAACCCTGAGTTCACCATGCTGGAAAGCTATGAAACCTATGCCGACTATAATGATGTGATGAAAACGGTAGAGGAAATGGTATCTGAAGTCAGTCAACAGGTTCTAGGCACAAACGAGGTTAAGTCCAGTGATAACACCCTTAACCTTAAGCCACCATGGCAGCGTATCAGCTTGCGACAGGCAATTGAGAAATATAGTGGTATTGACTTTGACCAATACCCTGATGCTGATTCCCTCCGGGCTGAGATGGTAAAGCTAAATATGGAGGTTGACCCCAAAAAGGACAGGGGTAGACTTATAGACGAGCTCATTTCAACCTTTGTCGAGCCGAATCTCATACAACCCACCTTTCTTATCGACTATCCGGTTGAAATGTCCCCTCTAGCCAAGACAAAACCCGATGATGACCATCTGGTAGAGCGTTTTGAAGCCTTTGCCGCCGGAATGGAGATTGCCAATGCCTTCACCGAACTCAACGACCCCATAGAGCAAAGACAGCGCTTTTGGCAGCAACAAAAGGAGCGAAATATAGAAGCTGAGGTAATGGAGACCATTGACCACGATTATCTGCTGGCGCTGGAGTATGGCATGCCCCCTACCGGCGGGCTGGGCGTTGGTATTGACCGCCTGGTGATGCTACTCACCGGCCAGCAATCAATCCGTGAGGTAATCCTTTTCCCCCAGCTCAGGGAAAAGCCATAAGTAGGCTGTTTACCAAGGGAAGTTTGAAGGGGATTCACCCCTCTTATATAATATAAACCGATTCTCCTCCCTTTATAAATGCTTGGGGTTGTAATGCCTTTAATAATCAGGTATGTAGCACATGTATAGCAGGGTTATTTCAACTTATGAATGGGTAAAAGAGAATATAAGGTATGCTTATCCCCGCTGGATCAACACCTCAATAACAAAGCGGACAAAGAAGGGGCACTGTGGTGCCAAGAGTGAGGTTCTGGTATCCATGCTTAGAGATTTAGGTATTGAGGCCCGATATGTGGAGGGACGCAACACGAACTTGAAGCTTCTACCAATAATGTGGTTGAAGCCAATGGATGTCCACTTCTGGGTAGAGGCTAAAGTTGATAATGAGTGGCTTTGCTTGGACCCATCGCCTGACAGTAGAATAGTTCGTCTGTGGGGGGACACTAGGCCAGGAACACATCTTGGAAACCCTGATTACATTATTAGGTGGGATGAAATCCCTCCTTGGTATAAAGAGGGGTATAATATGTTTTTGTTCTGGCCATTCAAGTTCCTAACTAATATAGAGCTAGTAATACTCCGCTTTATATGGCGCTTTCCTATTTATAAGCGAGGGGGACAAAAGGGATAGGGTTGATAAACAATCCCACAAGGAGAAATTTATGCTTGACCTGAAATTTATCCGTGAAAATATAGACCTGGTACGACAGGCAGTAGACAAACGCCAGGACATTGCCCCGCTGGATAAGATTCTGGAGCTTGACCTGGAACGCCGCCAGAAGATACTCGAGCTGGAAAGCCTGAGACACCAAAGAAAAGAGGCTGCCCGAGAAAGGAAAGCAGACGAAGAAACTATTGATGAAGGGCGTGACCTGCGTGCCATGGTAAAAGGACTAGAAGAAGAAGTGAGGAGCCTGGATAACCAACTGGAAGAACTCCTGCTTCAGGTGCCCAATATCCCCCATCCTTCGGCGCCTGCTGGAAAAGATGAACGGGATAATGTAACGGTGCGCTCCTGGGGAGATTTGCCCAGCTTTGATTTTCAGCCAGCCCCTCACTGGAAACTGGGCGAATCTCTGGGCATCATCGACTTTGAACGAGGAGTAAAGCTATCAGGCTCCCGCTTCTATGTGCTCAAGGGGTTAGGCGCCAGACTCCAAAGAGCTCTCATCTCCTTTATGCTCGACCTCCATACCACCGAGCATGGCTACCAGGAGATATACCCACCGTTTATGGTCAAAAGAGAATGTATGGTAGGCTCCGGTAACCTGCCCAAATTTGCCGATAACCTATACCACGATGAAGAGGATGACTTCTGGTTCGTGCCTACGGCTGAGGTGCCAATCACCAATCTCCACCGTGATGAAATAATATCGCCGGGAATCTTACCCATCTATTATGTCGCCTACACCGCCTGTTTTCGCCGGGAGAAAATGTCGGCAGGAAAGGATACCCGGGGCATAAAACGAGGTCACCAGTTTGATAAGGTAGAATTGTATAAACTTACCGAACCATCCACCTCAGACCAAGAGCTGGAGAAACTGGTCAACAACGCTGAACAGGTTTGCCAGAAACTGGGGATTCCGTATCGAGTGAAGCAGCTTTGCACCGCTGACTTAGGCTTTGCTGCCACTAAAGCCTATGACGTTGAGATGTGGGCTCCTGGCTGTGGTGAGTGGTTAGAGGTAAGCTCTTGCTCCAACTGCGGTGATTTTCAAGCCAGGCGGGCTAACATCCGCTACCGCCCCTCCCACGCGGCTAAGCCCCAGTTTGTCTATACTCTCAACGGCTCAGGACTAGCCCTGCCTCGTGTCCTCATCGCCATAATGGAGAATTACCAGCAAGCTGATGGCAGCATCTCTATCCCCCAAGTCCTCCAACATTATGTGGGGCAAGAGGTAATTAGGTAAGCGCCTGGAAGAGCATAGTTGCTTAAATGTAACGGCAGGTAGCATCCCGGGGTTAAGTAGAACTTCAACAAAAATGTATGAGGAGGGAAGACATGGACTTTGAATTTAGCGAAGAACACAAGATGTTTAGGGAGGCAATAAGAGATTTTGCCACGAAGGAAGTGGCTCCGCTCGTAGACGAGGCCGAAAAAAATGAGACCTGCCCAACCGAGCTGTTCTCGAAGATGGGAAAACTGGGCTATCTTTGTCCTGGGTATCCAACTGTATATGGAGGTGGAGGCTTAGGTGAAGTTGGCACATGCATCATGGTGGAAGAGTTAGCCCGAATTTGTGCCGGCATTACAGCCGGGTTAATGGTTCAATCTGGACTTTCCACCTTCCCTATTCTGGCTCATGGAAGCGAGGAGCAGAAGCAGAAGTTTCTCGCTCCAGCTATTAAAGGCGAGAAAATTTTTGCCTATGGTCTCACCGAACCTAATGCTGGCTCTGACGCCTCGGCTATTGAAACTACGGCTAAGAGAGATGGAGACCATTATATTGTGAATGGTAGTAAGATATACATCACCAACGGGACAATCTGCGATTTCGTAACATTGGCTGTCGCCACCGATAAAAGTAAAGGCAGCCGAGGAATAAGCACAATTATCGTAGAGCAGGGCACTCCTGGTTTCAGCATAACAAAGATGTCGAAGCTGGGACACCACTCTGCTGCCACTGGCGAGCTTGCCTTTGAAGACTGCCGTGTACCGACCAGTAATTTGATTGGAGAAGAAAACAGAGGCTATAAGTATATGCTAGAAGCCTTAAACCCGGCAAGAATTTCACATAGCGCCCGCAGCTTGGGAGTGGCTCAAGCCGCCTTTGACGCTTCTCTCGACTATGCCAAACAAAGAAAACAGTTTGGTCAGCCGATTGGGAAATTTCAGGCTATTTCCTTCAAACTAACGCGCATGGCGACAGAGATAGAAGCAGCTAGATGGCTACTCTACCGAGTTGCCTGGCTCTATGACCAGGGAGAAGAATGTCGCAAAGAAGCACCCATGACCAAGGTCTTCTCAAGCGAGATGTCTATTCGAACTGCAGAGGAGGCAATGCGAATCCATGCCGGTGCTGGTTATTTAGCCGAGTCGCAAATCCAGCGCTACTTCCGCGATGCTATACTCTATCATACCACTGAGGGGACTACGGAGATTCAAGAGTTAGTTATCTCCAGAGAGCTTGGGCTCTAGACCACTCCTCTTGGATAAAAAGACCAGATTTGTTTTATTGCAAAATGGGTTCTTGGCATCGCCCCCCTCTCTTGACTTCACTGTAAACCCACCTCTATAATCTGGCAACAAATACTTATGTTCAACGAAAGGAGGAGTAAATGGACAGCTTGTGGTTAGTCTTATTTTGGACAGGACCTATTGGAGTTGGTATTTTCCTAGTCTGTCTGGGTACCATGATTTGGTTAATACACAAAGCTCATGCGATAAAAAGGGGTGCGCAGGAGAAGTAATAACCACGTCCGATAAACCGATTAATAGCGAATCCCCCTGCTGAGATTGTTAATCGGGCTAGCTTCTTAGTTTACTGTGAACAGAGTGAAGCGGTTTTATAGCTATTTATTGGTCAAAAATGGGGTAAAATTTAAAGCCTGGAGGGGTGTCCGAGTGGTCTATGGTGACGGTCTTGAAATTCGTCAGCCGTTATCCCTCCTAGTCCTCCCAGATACGATTTGGTGCTATCTTGTCAAAGCGAAAACTGATTTTTGTATCTGGCTGTGCTACCCTGTGCCACTGGGTGCTAAACAGTTTGTCGGCAAAATGTCGGCAGTATATGTCGTGCTCAGAGTAAGATGGGAGTGGTAGAATCCCTGTTTATTAATCATTATCAGTAGGAGGTGAGCAAGATGAACCTTAACCAAAAGCAGATGGATGC
>CAZFRL010000049.1:0-8286 GCA_964521325.1 uncultured Dehalococcoidales bacterium
CTCCGTCTGTCTATTTTACCTGACTTTGGTGTCCATTAAATCCATCCTACCTCAGGACTCTGTTTAGCTATAAGAACGAATCGGTTGTCCTGCGTCTTGGAAATAAGGTCGAGTCTATGCGTATCTTGACTGTAATGGTGGCTAACGGGAGATACATGGGAGGAGGAATGCAATTTGCGCCTCAGGCTGAACTTGGCGATGGTCTACTTGATGTGCTGATTATTGGTGACATGGGTAAGTTTGAGCTGTTGAAGGCATTGCCAACGGTATATAAGGGAACCCATATTGGTCACCCTAAGGTCAGAATGGAGAAGGCAACACATATTGCCATTGAATCCTCAGGCCGAGTCCTGCTCCAGGCTGATGGTGAACCGCTGGGGGAATGTCCAGCATCCTTCCGGTTGGTGCCAGCCGCTTTAAATATTGTAGTGTGAAAATCAATCTATATTTTCTCCTTGATAGGCTCCGTGGTAACCTTCTGTTTCCTGAGTTAGCTGTAGGAAGACAAGTTGCGCAATTCTGGCATTCCTCTGCAAGCGAAACCCTTGAGGATTATAGACCACCATAAGAGACCGGGAACGACCAGAATAGCCAGCATCCCATACCGCAGTGTTGACCGTAACCCCGCAGCGGAGCAGGCTCGACCTGGGTGTAGCTAATGCCATAATATTCTTGGGTAGGTGAACAATCTCATTGTAGGTAATGATATAAGCACCAGGCATCAGGTCAATAAAATCCAGCCCATCGAACACCAGCGGGGCTAAGTCAGGCACTAGCCTCTGGCTATCTTTAACTGCTACCTTACCTGATGACTGAGGTAAGGCTATCTCACGTAGGGTAAGGTCAATGCCATTAGGTTGCACCTGCTCCTCAAGGTTAATAAAGCCTTCTACCAGAGGCGGCTCTTGCTGTAGTAACCTGTAAATGTCCGGTTTGGATAAAATGGCTGCCATAACTAATTAACATATTTTACCATATGCCTGGGTTATAAGTCTGGTAACTTTCCCGAAAGTGCGCTAGCGCAGAAGCGGAACTACTCCTGCTTGTCTGGACTAAGTGGAGGCGGTTAAGGAGTTTTAATTCGCTTGGGCTAATTGACAGTTGGCTTAATATTGGCTATAATTAAGCCAATATGCAGCTATTTGGCACCTCTGGAATACGGACTGTTGCCGATAAGAGCCTAATTGGGTTGACACTGGAGGTCGGATTAATTGTGGGCAGGATTTATGGCAACGTAGTAGTAGGTAGTGATACCAGGACTTCCAGCGATGCTATAAAGCATGCCCTTATCTCTGGCTTGCTGGCTGCTGGTTCCAGGTGCTGTGATGCTGGAGTTATACCCGCGCCAACGCTTGCCTTTGCCGCCAGAGAATTCAGTGCCGGAGTAATGATTACTGCCTCACACAACCCTCCTGAGTATAATGGTATAAAGCTTTTGAATCCTGATGGCTCTGCCTTCGATTCTTACCAGCGGGAGCAGATAGAAGAGATGATTTTAAGCGACTCCTTTAGCCTTGCTCCCTGGGATAAAATTAAGAATAGCAATATCTATGCTGAGGCAGTTGAGAAGCATACTGAGCGTATCCTTCACGACTTTCCCGATGGATTTAGGCTCAAGGTAGTAGTGGATTGTGGTTGCGGTGCCGCCTCTATGGTTACCCCTTACCTCTTAAAAAAGCTAGGCTGCGAGGTGGTAGCCCTGAATTGTTATCCCAGTGGTTTCTTCCCCCACGCTATTGAGCCAGTTGAGACCAATCTAGGGGATTTAATGAGGGTAACAAGCGAGTTTGGTGCTGATTTAGGCATTGCCCATGATGGGGATAGTGACCGGATGATGGCGGTAGATGATAGAGGCAGATTTATTTCTGGGGATAAGCTGCTGGCAATTTTCGCTCAGGAAGCGAGAGCAAAAAAGGTAGTTACTACCATAGACGCCTCTATGGCAATTGATGAAATGGGTTTCAATGTTACTAGAACCAAGGTAGGGGATCCCCATGTGTCTGAGGAACTCAAAAATGGTGGGGATTTCGGCGGTGAGCCATCAGGAAGCTGGGTTTTTCCCAACATCTCGCTGTGCCCCGATGGCATTTATGCTGCGGTTCAGGTGGTGGCTGTAGCCAGTCAACAAAGATTATCGCATTTGGTTGATAGTATGCCCAATTACCCCCTTCTCCGTGGTAGTATAAGTAGCGAAGCGGTAGTAATATCTGAGCTAGCACAGCAGGTAATGGCTATGAACCCGTTATCAGTGACCAATATAGATGGCATTAAGCTAAGCTTTGAAGACGGTTGGTTACTTATCAGAGCCTCAGGTACTGAGCCCAAAATTAGACTAACGGCTGAAGCAAAGAGCCCGGCACGAGTGCGCCAGCTATATGATAGTGGCATTAGGCTAATCAAGGATTGTATGCAAGGAAGTAGGGGGGAAGTAGGTTGAAGGCAATTATTTTGGCTGCTGGTAAAGGTGACCGAATGCGTCCTCTCACCAATACCAGACCGAAGGTAATGCTATCTATAGCCAATAAGCCTATTTTGGAGCATTTGCTTATTGAAGCCAAGAAGGCTGGTATTACAGAGTTTGTCTTTGTTGTTGGCTATCATGATGAGCAGGTGCGTGATTACTTCGGGAATGGGGGTAGATGGGAAGTAAATATGGACTATTGTACCCAGCGGAAGCAATTGGGTACGGCTGATGCCGTTAAATTGGTTGAAGGCTTGGTTGATGGGGATTTCTTAATGATAAATGGGGATATTATCGTTAAACATGGCGATATTAGACAGGTGGCTAGCAGGCATGAAATCGTTTTAAGCGTTACAGAGATTGAGGATACCAGAGATTTAGGAGTGGTTGAGTTGAGTCAGGATAAGGTAGTCCATATTTACGAAAAGGCAGAAAAACCTCCCTCTCATATGGCGAATGCCGGACTATACCTATTCACCCCGGATATATTTGACGCCATTTCTCAGACACCGAAATCGCCGCGGGGGGAGTATGAAATAACCGATTCCCTACAGCTAATGATAGATAAAGGGCATTTTATTTCTTATCAAGAGATTAGTCACTGGCTCGACATTAGCTATCCCTGGGACTTACTGCCAGCCAATGAGCATCTATTAGCAGGGATTAAAGCGCAGAACCTGGGTGAAATAGAGGAGAATGTAGTAATGAAGGGGCAGGTTTCTGTTGGGAAGAATACACTAGTGAGGTCAGGCTCTTATATAGTCGGTCCGGTGATAATTGGTCAGGATTGTGATATCGGACCAAATTGCTATATTCGCTCTTATACTTCTATTGGTGATAATTGTCATATTGGTAGTGCGGTGGAGGTTAAGAACTCTATAATTATGAGGGGCAGCAAGTTTCCTCACCATAATTATGTGGGTGATAGCATTATTGGTGAAGGGTGCAATTTTGGCGCTGGCACTAAAATTGCTAATCTCAGACTGGATAAGAAGGATATAAAGGTAGCCAACATAGATACCAAAAGGCATAAGTTAGGGGCTATAATAGGGGATAAGGTTGAAACCGGGATTAACGCCAGTATTAATGTAGGCAGTATAATTGGCAATAACACGCATATTGGACCAGGGGCTATAGCCAGCGGGGTTATTTCGCCAGATTCAACAATATTTTAGGGAGCAGGTAATGAAGCAGGCGGTCATTCTAGCAGCCGGTGAGGGGCAAAGGCTCAGGCCATTTACAGTTACTAAGCCAAAGGTAACGCTCTCCATAGCTGGTAAGCCAATACTAAGCTATGTGATTGAGTCGTTGGCGCAAAACGGTATTCGCAATATTGTCCTCGTGGTCGGTTACAGGAAGGAGCAGGTATTTGATTATATAGGCTCGGGGGAGCAGTTTGGCGTGAGCATAACCTATATAACCCAGGAAAGGCGACTGGGTACAGCTCATGCTTTGGCACAGGCTAAGGGGGTAACCGAGAATGAATTTCTGGTTCTGCCCGGAGATAATCTGATTGAAGCTGATACTATTGCCCAGTTTATGGCGGTAAAGCCAAATGCGGTACTGGTGAAGAGGGTGGATAACCCGGTTAGATATGGGGTGGTGACCATAAGGAACAAAATAGTACAGGATATTGTAGAAAAGCCCGAGGAGGCTAAAAGCAATATGATTAATACTGGCGTTTACGCTTTTACCACCGAAATTTTTAACTTTGTTGAAGCTGAGTTAGATATCCCCCATGTCCTAAACAATATGATAGCTCAAGGCTATCCGATTAAGGCTCAGGAAGCAAGTGGCGCCTGGCTTGATGTAGTTTATCCTTGGGATATATTGAGCCTTAATGAGGCTGTTCTTCACCAAATTCCGGCTAACTTGGGTGGCACTATTGAGACAGGTGTATCACTAAAAGGGGAGGTAGCAGTGGGGAAAGGTACGGTAATACGGTCAAACTCCTACGTAGCTGGTCCAGTAGTTATCGGAAATGGTTGTGATATAGGTCCCAGTGTATGTATTCTACCGGCTACTAGTATCGGCGACAATGTAGTTATTTCGCCATTTAGTAATATAGAGAATAGTGTTATCGGCAACGATGTCAGTATTGGACCGGGTTGTAGTATACAGGACTCGGTGATTGATAAGGGCTGTGTTATTAAAGGTCACTTTATGGCTTTGAGTGACCAGGCTGAGGTTAGGGTCGGTGATGAACATTGCTTGGTAAATGTAGGGGCGATGCTGGGTGAGGGTTGTAGTTTGGGTAACAGTGTAGTAGCTCAGCCAGGAGTTATCGTGGGTAACTACAGCCAGGTACAGGCACTAAAGCTGATTAGCGGTCGACTTCCTGACCGAAGTTTGGTGTTTTAACTATGTGTGGCATTGTAGGCTATATTGGCGAAAGACAGGCTCAGCCCATTCTGCTCAACAGCTTAAAGAGACTGGAATATCGAGGCTATGATTCTTGTGGCATAGCTGTGTCAAACAGCGGCATTGAGGTATATAAGGATGCAGTCAGAGTAGTGGAGCTGGAGAAAGCATTATCCTGGCTTGATGGGACAGTAGGCATTGGGCATACTAGGTGGGCGACTCATGGCGGGCCGTCTCGGGTGAATGCCCATCCCCATTGTGATTGCGCCGGCAATATTGCTGTGGCACACAACGGAATAATAAATAATTTCCAGTTGTTAAGGCAGCAGTTAATTAATGAAGGGCATATTTTTGTTTCTGAGACAGATACCGAGATAATACCACACCTGATTGAAAAGTATTATCAGGGCAGTTTAGAGGATGCGGTTGAAGCTGCTCTGGGTGATATGGAAGGTTCCTACGCCATCACCGTATTAATGGCAGGTGAGCCCAAATTAGTTGCCGCTAGGAAAGATAACCCGTTAATTATAGGCGTTGGCGACAGAGAGAACTTTATCGCCTCTGATGTGCCAGCGATATTGGAATACACCAATAGGGTTATATATTTAGAAGATAATGATATTGTAGTTGTTACTCCATACAGTGTAAAGGTTAAGAGAGATGGCACAGAGGTTGATGGGGAAGCGCATAAGATTTTGTGGAGTGTAGAACAGGCTCAAAAAGGAGGCTATGAGCACTTCATGCTCAAAGAAATTCATGAGCAGCCTAAGGTGATACGGGATACCCTTGTGGAATATACTCAAACGGCTGAACCGTTAGTTGATTTAGAGATGATGAGGGATATAGGTGTAGAGTCCATGCTTATGTTAGCCTGTGGTACCTCCTACCATGCTGCCTTGATCGGGAAATATATTGCGGAGGAGTTGGTCAGTATTCCGGTGAGGGCTGAGCTAGCCCCTGAATTCAACTACTATGGTCAGACTTTAGCTAAAACCATGGCAATCGTCATTACCCAGTCTGGTGAGACTGCCGATACTCTTAAGGCTATAAAAAGGTTAAAAGAGGCGGGGTGCCAGGTATTGGCTATCACTAATGTGGTGGGGAGCAGTGCCAGCCGAATTGCTGACCAGATTATCTATACCAGAGCTGGTCCAGAGATAAGCGTGGCGGCTACCAAGAGCTTTATGGCTCAGCTGGTGGTGTTATATTGGCTGGTAATGTCATACTCTAAGGTTGATGCTAGAAGATTAGCCAGCATGCTTTTGGATTTAAGACAACTGCCTAACAAAGTACAACAGGTATTGGATAATACGGGTAAGATTTCAGAGGTCGCCAAGTATCTGGCAAGGTATGAAGATGTATTCTTTATTGGCAGGGGGATAAACTTTCCTGTAGCCCTAGAGGGGGCACTTAAACTAAAGGAGATTTCCTACATTCATGCTGAAGGCTATGCTGCTGGTGAGCTTAAGCACGGTCCTTTTGCCTTGCTAAGTGATGATACACCGGTCATTGCCATTGTGGCTCAAGATAATACCTATGAGGCTATGCTGACCAATATCAAGGAAGTCAAGGCTAGGAGGTCACCAGTGATAGCGCTGACTGAGGAGGATGAGGCTATTGATGAAATAGCTGATTTAGTTATTACTGTGCCTCAGGTTAATGCCGTATTTTCCCCAATGGTTAACACCGTAGCTTTACAGCTTCTTGCTTACTATATTGCCAAAGAAAGGGACTGCTCAATAGATACCCCGAGAAACCTGGCTAAGAGCGTAACTGTGGAGTAGAAAGGCAAGCATTTTGCGGTGCTTCAAGCTCCCTTTGCCTTTAATCCAGTTTAAGGATGTGATTATCACTCTCACTCTTAATCGGCTTGGCATATCCAACTATCATATTTAGTCTTTTACCTTAAACCTTCCCTATGAGTGGGCCTTAATAGTGAGGCCAGTACAATACCGGCAATGCTGAGTCCAGCACAGACCAAGAAGGCCCCTTGATAGCTACCAGTGGCGTCAAACATATAACCAGCCAGAAACGGACCAAGGGCGGCGCCAATGGTGTAGCCGAATGTTGTAACCCCTAGAATAAGACCATGTGAGCCCAGTCCAAAAAGCCCTGCTGTTAGGGGCGGAACTACTGCACCAACGCCGAAGGCAAGGCCAAAGACAGCAGCAAGGAGGTAGAGTATCCATACCTCTGCGGCTGGCACCAGCCAGAACAGAACTATCGCCAGTAAAATAAAGCCAATAATTAAAGTCGGCTTATTTCCAATTCTATCAGCGGCAGTACCCATTGCAGCCCTGCCAACAATAGAGAGCCCGCCTTCAATAGCCAGGATATAAGCAGCGGTAGTGGCTGAAATTCCCAGGTCAATGGCGTGTGGGGCAATATGTATTATAAAGACATAAGCAGAAAACCCGAGACAGAAATTTATGCTAAAAAGCATCCAGAATTGGCTGGTATGAACTGTCTTCTTCAGGGAAAATCCCTCAGTTACTACTTTTAATTTTGATTCATCTCCTTTATTTTCGCCGTAGGATCTTTGCCCTACCTGGGCTGGGTCACGCTTTAGAAACTGGGCAGCTAGAAAAATAAGTACCAAAACTACGCTACCCAATATGATGTAGGATGTACGCCACCCCTGAGTAGAAATAAGCCAGTTAGCTATTGGTGGTGTAATCAGTGTCCCTATTCCTCCACCAGCCATAACAATCCCTATCATCATACTTCTTCTCTGGACAAACCACCTGGATACAGTTGACATCATCGGGACAAAAATACCACCCATCCCGATTCCTATTATCACCCCATAGAAAAGATATAGTTGCCAGGCAGCACTAATCTGTGACATCAGCAAGTAGCCTAAGCCTAAAAGGAGGCTACATAGTGTTATTACCTTACGAGGACCGAGTCTATCGGTAAGCCTTCCCATGAAAATACCCAGCACGCCCTGTATAAGCCAGGCAAGTGAGTAAGCGCCTGAGGTCATTGCCCTAGTCCAGCCAAATTCAGCGAGTATCGGTTTGAAAAAGACGCCGAAGGAGGTATGCATACCGTAGGCTACCACCATTATAAAGAAGGTGATCGCAACCACGATATAGCCGTAAAAAAACCGTGGTTTAGCCCCAGAGGGTTGCTGAACTTCCTGATTGACCATGATAAATCTCTTCTATGTAGCTCCTCGGACCGGTTTGTGAAAGCGGCTTTTGTTACTAAAGCCTTATTATAACATTATGAGACTTTAATTGGACATGTAAGACTACTGGTTTGAGGCATGTCTTTGTAGAATGCTATAGTATGTGAAGACAGGCCCGGCTTCTGCTAGAAAGAAGTTTTGTTAACAAAGCATTTAACTTTTCAGGAAATTGGTTAACTTTTTCTGGTATACTATCTATAGCTAGGCTAGCTTTCTGGGGGAGTGTCGGAACTGGCAGACGAGCATGACTTAGGATCATGTGCCGAAAGGC
>CAZFRL010000050.1:0-6186 GCA_964521325.1 uncultured Dehalococcoidales bacterium
TTGCGAGGAGCGACAGCGACGAAGCAAACTGGAAGACGAACAGGAGATTGCTTCGCTTTCGGCTCGCAATGACACATAAGATAGAAGGAGAGGTCGATAAAAGGAGTGAGGTAGACTGTGGATGGTGAGGGTGGAGAAATAAATGACACATGACGCCGAAATAATAAAGTCCAATCTCGGAAAATATCCCTTCATAAAAAAGTTTTTAGGGAACATTATTAAGCAAAGGTTAGGCATTGAGTGCTGCGAATATGGAATGCTAACTGGTCAGCTTCTAGATGGTGAACCAAGTAAACCAGACCTTGAGAGATTAGAAAATGTGCTTCAACTTGGTCAAGCACACTGTACGGATTTCAAACTGATCTTCCAAGAAAGAGAGTTGCCCAATAAAGATCGAGCCATAGACAGGGAAATAATAAACATACTCGCTGAGGTAAAGGCGTTTGAATTTCTACATGGGCACGGCTTTAGGAATATTACCAAAATAAAGCGCAAACCAAGCATCAAAACGGCTGACTTTACCGCTGTAAGAAATAACCAATATCATGCGATAGAGGTAACGTGTCTCGGCTTAGCCAAATCGGACAGAAAAAAACCGAAGTATAACAAGCTATCTAGGCCTCCTCTACTTGTTATGATTGATTCAAAGGAACCCAAAAATCGAAGTAGGATTGCAGAGGACGTTTACGATAAAATCGTAGACAAATATCCCCAAATAAAGGAATTCTGCCAGGGGCAAACAGATACATGGGAGGGAATGCTAATCATCTCCAATGGCCGTGATTATTTTGTGGCAGGCAGACATGAAAATAGGTTATATGAACTTCAGCCCCACACAATCGCTACGGTACTCAAACAAGAGTGGGAATTACTAAAAGAGGGGCAAGAAGATTATGAGTATCTACACCACATAGTAATTACAATGGGTAAAGGTTTGGAGAAAGCGATTATATATCCAGAATTATAAAGTAAAGGAGTTTATGACAAAACCATCTAAAGTATTAATCATTGGCTCGGGGCCCATTATTATCGGGCAGGCGGCGGAGTTTGACTATGCCGGTACTCAGGCGTGCAAGGCGATGCGGGAGGAGGGGGTAATATCGGTGCTGGTCAACTCCAACCCAGCCACCATAATGACCGATGAGGGCATTGCCGACGTTGTCTATATAGAACCACTCACCGTGGAAGTAATAGCCCGTATTATCGAACGTGAGCGTCCTGACGGGCTTCTGCCGACGCTTGGCGGACAGACCGGACTTAATCTGGCTGTAGACCTTGCTGACGCTGGCGTCTTGGATAAATACAATGTGAGGTCGCTGGGGACACCAATACAGACCATCAGAAAGGCTGAAGACCGGGAATTATTCAAGCAGATGCTGATAGATATTGGCGAGCCGGTGCCGGAGAGTGCCACCGTAACCAGCCTCAAAGAAGCCAGGAAGGTAGCCAAAAAGATAGGTCTGCCTCTGGTAATCCGCCCCGCCTATACCCTGGGTGGGACGGGGGGAGGCTTCGCCACTACCTGGAAGGAGCTGGATAAGGTGGTAACCTTTGGGCTGGCTACCAGCCCTATTCACCAGGTGCTGGTAGAAGAATCAGTGGCTGGCTGGAAAGAAATAGAGTATGAGGTAATGCGTGACGGTGCCGATAACTGCATCACCGTGTGTAATATGGAAAACGTTGACCCGATGGGGGTGCATACCGGCGACAGCATCGTGGTCGCTCCCAGCCAGACTATGACCAATAAAGAGCATCAGATGTTGCGGACAGCCAGCCTCAAGATTATCCGTGCCCTGGGTGTTGAAGGTGGCTGCAACATACAATTTGCCCTTGACACTGATAGCAATAATTACTATGTGATTGAGGTTAATCCCAGGGTCAGCCGCAGCTCAGCCCTAGCCAGTAAAGCTACCGGCTACCCTATTGCCCGGGTGGCGGCTAAGATAGCTATAGGCAAAAGGCTTGATGAAATCCCTAACGCAGTAACCGGAAAGACAATGGCATCATTTGAGCCGGCGCTGGACTACCTGGTAGTCAAAATCCCTCGCTGGCCGTTTGACAAGTTTGCCTCAGGTGATAGGGTTATCAGCACCCAGATGAAAGCTACCGGTGAAGTAATGGCTGTTGACCGGTGCTTTGAGGCAGCCCTACAGAAGGCGGTGCGCTCCCTGGAGTTTGGCAAGCGGTCGTTACTCTGGGAAGACCGAAAGTGGGAGCTGGGGAAAAATATCAGTTCTTATCCCTTAGAGCCTAATGACCTGAGACTATGGGCAATTATGGCTGCCATGAGAAGAGGAATAAGTGCTGAGGAGCTATCAAAACACACCAAAATTGACCTGTGGTTTATAACCAAGCTCCAGAACATTGTGAATATGGAAAGAAGGCTGCTATCCCAGCCGCTGACCCCAGAGTTGATGTGGGAGGCGAAGCGACTTGGCTTCTCCGATGAGCAGATTGGAACCTTGGCTGATAGACTCCCGGAGCAGGTAAGGCAACAGCGTCATAACTGGAACATCCGCCCGGTGTATAAGATGGTGGATACCTGTGCCGCTGAGTTTGATGCCGGTACTCCCTATTTCTATAGCAGCTATGAGCAGGAGAATGAAGCTGAGCCCATGCCGGGAAACAAGGCGGTAGTCATCGGCAGTGGTCCTATCCGTATTGGTCAGGGCATCGAATTTGACTACTGTAGCGTTCACTCCGCCTGGGCATTACAGGAATCCGGCTATAAGAGCATTATGGTGAATTCCAACCCGGAGACAGTATCCACCGATTTTGATACCAGTAACCGCCTCTACTTCGAGGCTCTGGATGAAGAGAGCCTGCGCGACATCTTGGAGAATGAAAGCGAGTCTAAATCTTCTGGTAATGCCTCCCCGCAGTCTATAGTTCAATTTGGTGGTCAGACAGCGATAAACCTGGCTGAACCGCTATTTCGCAGTGGGATGCCTATCCTCGGCTCCAGTGCTGAAGCTATTGACCTGGCTGAAGACAGGCGCAGGTTTGAGAATTTCCTTAGCGGGTTAGGTATTCGCCAGCCACCAGGAGCCGGGGTGACCTCTGTGGAAGAAGCCCTCAGTGTGGCTAAACTCATTGGTTACCCGGTATTAGTTCGCCCTAGCTATGTCCTCGGTGGCAGAGCTATGGAAATAGTTCATGACGCCAGCGAACTAATCCGTTATATAAGCTTGGCTATGGAACTGGATACCGGGCATCCGGTGCTTATTGATAAATACCTGGAGGGGAAGGAGGTAGAGGTTGATGCCATAGGTGACGGAGAGCGGGTGCTCATCCCTGGAATAATGGAGCATATTGAACGGGCAGGGGTGCACAGCGGCGATTCTATGGCGGTCTATCCCGGGGTAAATCTGACTGAGCCAGAGATAGAAACCATCGTTGACTACACCGTTCGAATAGGGCTGGCACTTAAAATTAACGGCTTGATGAACATCCAGTTCGATATCATGCCCGGTGGTGACCAAGGGTCAACGGTTTATGTATTAGAAGTTAACCCTCGAGCCAGCCGCACTATCCCATTTATCTCCAAGGTCACCGGGGTGCCAATGATAAACGTGGCGACCAAGGTTATGCTGGGTAAGAGCCTTAAGGAGCAGGGTTATGATACTGGACTGTGGAAAAGGCAAAACCTGATAGGTATTAAAGCCCCGGTTTTTTCTATGTCGAAGCTACTTGGTGTAGATACCTACCTTGGTCCTGAGATGAAGTCTACTGGTGAGGTAATGGGGATTGACTATACCTTTGATGCTGCCCTGGCCAAGGCTCTCCTGGCTGCCGGGTTGATGCTATTGCCTCAAGGAGCAATACTTCTCAGCATTGCCGACAGGGATAAGCCTGAAGCACTACCCATAATTAGGAACTTCTCATCGATAGGTTATAAGCTCTATGCTACCGAAGGCACAGCAGCTATGATTAAAGCGGTTGGGCTTCCAGTAATAATGATAAGCAAAAAGTTGAGCGAGGGACACCCCAATGTTATTGACATTATTAATGATGGGACAGTAGGCGGTGTTGTCAATACTATTACCGGGGGTCGTATTCCACTGCGCGATGGCTTCCAAATTCGTCGGGCGGCTGCCGAGAAGCGTATCCCCTGCTTTACTTCACTTGATACGGCTCGAGCTGCAGTGGAAGCACTTGTCAATGAGAGTCAAATTTATAGCGCTCAACCCTTATCGGACTACCGTCGAAAGGAATCGGTTTGAAGCAAGCCCTTGCCTCTATTATTTCTAACAGTGAAGTCATGTCAGGTGTTTACCTCGTCTGGTTAGAAGCTTCTCAAATAGCTGCTGAGGCCAAACCGGGACAGTTTGTCATGGTACGCTGTGGAGAAAATACTCTACTACGTCGCCCGCTGAGCGTTCATCGGCTAATTGATTCTACTAAACTTGCCTTTCTGTTTACTGTGGTCGGAAAAGGCACACACTGGCTATCTCAAGGCAAAGCCGGTGATAATATAGACCTGCTCGGACCATTAGGTAACGGTTATTCTATTCACCCTACTGCTCACCACCTGCTATTGGTGGCTGGTGGCGTTGGTATTGCCCCGCTATGCTTTCTGGCTCAGGAAGCTCTGAATCAGAACCGCTCCGTAACGCTGCTATTAGGAGCATCAACCGCCACTCAGCTTTACCCCAGACACCTCCTGCCTCCTGAAGCTGAACTTGTTATCGCTACTGAGGATGGGACTGAGGGCGAAAAAGGCATGATAACTGACCTCATCCCAGAATATGTTGACTGGGCAGACCAGATCTTTACCTGTGGACCTGTCTCAATGTATCGTGATATGGCACTCAAAAAGCAAGAACTTAAGCTTGAAGCAAAGCCAGTGCAGGTTTCTCTGGAAGTGATGATGGGGTGTGGGCTGGGGGTCTGTTATGGGTGCACCCTAAAGACAAAGAGTGGACTGAAGCAAGTATGCCAGGATGGACCTGTATTTGATTTAGCGGACATCCTCTGGGATGAGCTAAACTATCAGCAATAGGAGGTAAGGATATGGTAGTCACCAAGAAAATTAACCTTCAGACGAAGGGACACTGTGATATTATTAATATTACGCCTCAGGTAGAGCAAGAGGTAGCTGAGACGGATATAAATAGCGGAACCGCTACCCTGTTTGTCGCTGGCTCAACCGCCGGCATATCCACTATTGAATTTGAGCCTGGCTTACTCTCTGACTTCCAGAGTATGTGGGGGCGAAACGTCCCTGAAAACATTCCTTATGACCATGACCGCCGCTGGGGTGATGGCAATGGATACTCGCACGTCCGTGCCTCGCTACTGGGGGCTTCGTTAGTAATCCCTTTTAGCAACAAAAGGTTAACCCTGGGTACCTGGCAACAGATAGTTCTGGTAGACTTCGATAACCGACCCCGGTCAAGAGAAATTATATTGCAGATTATGGGCGGTTAGCGGTTTGACAGCCGTTTAACCTGTAATTTATAATATGGTGACTGCTAAATTGTATTGAGGGAACGGGGGGAGGCTCTACCCCGTTGAGGCTTGATGGAAGGGGGGATATAAGATGGCAAACCAGATAGGTAAGAGGTATCGTTGCTCTAAGTGTGGCGCTGAATTCATTGTTACCAAGGGGGGCAAAGGCGCTATTAACTGCTGTGGTCAACCTATGGAACTGAAGAAATAAGGCAAACCGGTTAGCGGGGGTAATTATTTAAAATGGCAAATCAATTAGGTAAGAGGTATCGTTGCTCTAAGTGTGGTACTGAGGTATTATGCACCAAAGCCAGCGACGGTGTTGCTACTTGCTGCGGTCAGGAAATGGAAGCCCAAGAACCCCGGCAAGTCCCATCCTCAGATTAGCCATGCCTATTTACACTCTGTATCAGGGAGAAGAATTCAGCCCTGCTTTCTGGCCGGCGGCGGAAGGCACCTCTAATAGCTGAGGTAGTAATACTGCTTCCTGGTTTCTTGATGCCACGCATAATCATACACAGGTGCTCAGCTTGAACAACTACTGCCACCCCGGAGGGCTTAAGCCCATCCATAATAGCATCAGCAATCTGGGTGGTCATCCTCTCCTGAATCTGGGGGCGTCTAGCAATGATTTCTACAACCCTGGCTAATTTGCTGAGACCTACAATGCGCCCATTAATATCAGGAATATAACCTATATGAACCACACCGTAAAATGGCAAAAGGTGATGCTCA
>CAZFRL010000051.1:0-6128 GCA_964521325.1 uncultured Dehalococcoidales bacterium
AGGTAGCTATGGTCAAGCACGAGAAAAAGTTAAGCAAATTTGTTAAGCAAAATTCGGTGGTGAGGTCGGTGGGGGTGGAAAACACACTCAAAAATAAGTGGCAGCGGAGGGATTTGAACCCACGACCAAAGGCTTATGAGTCCTCAAAGCTGCCTCAAATTACTTAACAAATTAAGTGTATCACAGCTTGCAGAGTTAAGTAAATTAAGTAAATCCTATATTTCCCAAGTTAAGCACGGGAAGTGTCCACCTTCTAAAAAACTTCTTGAGAGCCTTCAACGTTTCTGGTTGCAACACGCAAAGGCACAGACGAATTATTTAGCTCTATTCTTGCAGTCTAGGCAGGCAAGCGAAGTATCATCTGGCAGCCTGCATTTCTATCAGGTAAAACTCAGCAGATTCCTCAGCGAACTAAACGCCGACACAGCCGAAAGCCAAGACATAGAGAAGTTCTTACTCCAATTCCATAACCCTGGCAATCGCCACGCCTATTACCGGGCTATAAAGACCTTCTACAACTGGCGGGAACAGAGCTTTGGTTTGCCAAGTCCAATGAAGTACTTGAATGCTCCAAGGCTCGGTAAGCTCATTCTACCCAGCTTAACCAAGGAACAAGTGCTGACCCTTTTAGAGAGAACAGCCAATGCGAGAGACAAAGCCATTATAGCTTTATTCACTGAAAGCGGACTCAGGCTCTCAGAGCTAACCAACATAGAGCCACAGCACATAGACTGGGAGAACCATACCGTTAGAGTAATGGGCAAGGGTAGGAAGGAAGCCTATGCCCCACTTGGCGATTTGGCTAAGCGATATCTCAAAGCATGGCTAGCTCAATATCAGCCTGATGGCAACGTTTGGGGGCTAAATGAATGGGGGATCATCTCTATGCTGCGCAGGCTTGAGGCAGCCACAGGCTTACCCTGCAATCCTCACACCTTCCGCAGAACATTTGCCTGCCTGCTGCGTAAGGCTGGAGTAGATACTATTACTATTAAAGACTTAGGCAGGTGGGAAAGTCTGGAGATGGTGCAAAGGTATACGAGGTCGATTAGCTTTCAGGATAGCTTGAGGTTCTATAAAGCGCCTTTGTCGTGAGTTAAGACGAGATTTAAAAATTTCTGAAAGGGACATAAGCTATGATGACCAAAGAGCGTATAAAATAAAGAGAGAAGGAGAGTCTACGGGTAAAAGTGAACCGGCACAAATTCTCTGTATTCTTCCCCAAGTATCTCCCTGGGTTTTACCGGCGCTCTTCCAAAGCAGATTTAGCTTCGGGGCGGGAGGTGCCCATGAGTCAAAGTAAAACGGGATAGAATAATTTTACCATCCGCAGATACAACGCTACTGCCTTTATTTCTGAGTTTAAGTTTTACTAGGAGCCCCGAGACTCATTCTATCCTGAGTAATGGCTCCAAAACTGCACAATTCAGGCTTTAGTTACCTGTTACACAAAAGCCCCTCCTATGAAAGCATAGTGCAAGTCTTGACCAGCTATTTCTCGCTTTTGGCAACCCCCTTCTTACGCAGATTAGATGGGTATCTTGGATCACCCTCCTATCCGTCGAGGCACAGCCTCCACATAGTAACCTTCGATCCTGGTCCCCTAACCTTTTGTGACAGCTCAACAACTTAGTGTTAGCTAGGGGCTTACGAGGGCGACCAGGGCTTTGCTTTTAACGGAGGCCCTTATTTCGTATAACCTTCCCTGACTTAGGAGACGATAGACTATAGTTAGAAGCCGCCGGGCTGTGGCAACCTTAGCAGCATTGGTTCCCTTTCTAACCCTTAGTTTCTGATAATAAGCGTGGAACTCCGGGTCGCTTCGAACCGCTGTCTGCGCTGCTTCAATGAGTGCCCACCTTAACCATTTGCTTCCCGCCTTGGTAATCCTGCCGTGAAACACCTTGCCACCTGAGGCATATGTCGATGGGACAAGACCTGCATAGGAACACAGTTTCCTCTCATCTCTGAATCGGTTGACGTCATCAATTTCATACAGAATCGGTAGAGAGAAGAAAGGGCCAATACCAGGTATGGTCATCGCCGGGTAAAGTCAGTCGCCTAAGCCATTTCATCCCAGTAGCTCCAAACAGATCTGAAAATCCGGAAGCCTCAGAAAGCAACTTCGGGTGGCGGTCGGTTCTTTACCATAGTCTGTATACGGACATAGAACATCCGCTGTCGCAAGATGTACTTGATACCCCTGGTTTCTTTGGAGGGGGCGTAAGCTCTAGGAAGCAGGTCGGTGCGAAGAAGATCTGCCAGAACGTCAGCACTTATCTTGTCTGTCTTGATCCTAGCTTCGGCAATAGCTCTTACTTTGAGTGGGTGTGCCAGAGCTACATCGTCTAGCACCTCTTCCAGCCAGTCATAGATGAGCCCCCAGTTTCTGGTAGCTTCTAACACCGCTTTTCCTGGACAATACGGCTTGAGTAGATCTTCAAACGCCTCTCTGGTGTGTTCTGTGGCTCCCCTGTATTCCACTTCTCCCTTCTCATTCTTGATCACTATATAGGAATATCGCTTATGGTAGTCGATCCCAATGTAGTGCATAGTGCCCTCCTTCACAAGATACTGTCACTGAATTTTGAGGAAATTAAGGTTACCTACACAGAATGCGATCCTTCCACAGGAAAAGCAAAAGGCAACGTAGAATATAGCTGGAAAGTTGAAGAAGGGGAGTCATAATGAACCTCACCCATCTCCATCTCGCCGAGCTGTTGATGGAGCATTACCCGGAGGAAAAGACCGAGGCGCTAGAGTATCTGGACTTCGCCATCAAGGAGTTCCTTGAGATGAAGCTGGAGCCCTGGATGGGGAGCGCTTTGCGGTACAAGGATATTCTAAAGGTGTAGCATCCAGCAGTGTGACCGTTGCTGATTTCTTCAGAGCCAACAAAATGAGTTTTCGTGCAATCGTGTTCGAGTGCATGGCTCAAATTGCTTTGCGCAAGCACGATTATTGCCTATGGCCCCACGATTGTGAGGGTACATGGATTTTTGACCCTCACCCAATATCCAATGCCATCCTTCATCTCAGTGAGGCTATTGACAATGGCTTCTGGGTTGTAATTAGACCATACTTCTGTTGAACCATCATATGCCCAAGCGGTGACCAAGTTGGGCATTATGTCAGCGAGTATTTCCTCAATCGGTTGGGACTCAGACAGGAGTGGCAAGCCAACGAGATTCCAGCCAGGAAATAGGGTTATTTCATATGGGAAGGTAGGCCGTTCGCCTTGAACAGTAAGGGTACATGGATTTTTGACCCTCACCCAATATCCAATGCCATCCTTCATCTCAGTGAGGCTATTGACAATGGCTTCTGGGTTGTAATTAGACCATACTTTGGTGAGGTCATCATATGCCCAGGCCGTGACCAAGCTGGGCTTGATACCTGCAAGTATATCCTCTATATCTATGGAATTAGGAATCAGAGGCAATGAAACAAGATTCCAGCCTGTAGACAAGGGTAGCTCATAAACGACTATTTCGGACTGTACGGTTGTAAAACTCCAGCTATGGGCTTGAGCTAGTGGGTTACCAGCAACATCAATAATAGCCGTGCTCAAAGCAGCGGTATAGGTGGCGTTGTATGCTAGGTTAGCATCAGGGGTGAAAGTGGCAGTGTAAGTGGCAGGGTCGTAGCTTACTGCTCCTGAAACTACGCTGCCAGATAGAGTAAAACTGCTCGCAGTTATGGTAGAGCTATCCATCGCCTCGCTGAAGGTAGCCGTTAACACGGTATTAATAGATACATTAGTGGCACCATCACTGGGAGCTGTTATGGTTACCGTTGGTGGATTGTCCGGATTGTCAACTGTTACCCCGATTGTATCTGAAGCGGTTTGGGTATTAGTGTCGGTGGCCATGGCTGTTATATTATGTGCCCCATCAGCTACAGTGGTGCTGTCCCAAGAGCAGGAGTACGGGGTGGTAGTATCGGTGGCAAAAGGTGGGCCACTGCCGTCAATATAGAAATCGACCTGCGTTATGCCGTTATCATCGTTGGCGTTTGCTGAAACAGTTACTGCCGTCCCTGAAACAGTGGCACCATCACCGGGAGCTGTTATGGTTACCGTTGGCAGGCTATCGGCGGGTATGGCCGCTTCATCGGCGTCAACTAGGCCGTAGCCGTATCGACGGTCACGCCCAAGAGCGCCGAGGTCATCGGCTGTTTCCTGCAAGCGAAGACGAACATCATCATTAATCCTACCGTTGTTATTGCCATCGGTAATACCGGAGGCAATTACCAGAGCAGCGACGCCAGTGACATGAGGTGTTGCCATGGAGGTGCCACTCATTGTGGCATAGCGATTACTATAGTAGGTGGAATAGATACTGACCCCGGGTGCTGCCAGCTCAACCTCGGGTCCGGTGCTGGAGAAGCTGGCTCTATTGTCCGAGCTATCGGTAGCCGCTACGGCGATAGCTGAATCATATCTAGCCGGATAAACTACCGTACTTCTCCATGAAGAATAACCGCTGTTGCCAGCTGCCGCCACCACTACCACACCAGCATTGTAGGCATTATCGCAAGCTTGCTTAACAAAGGTAGAACCGCTTGACGAGCCGAGACTCATACTGATTATGTCCACATCATGGTCAACTGCCCACTCAATGCCCTCAATGACGTCGCTCCAGTAGCCACTGCCTGAGCTATTAAGAACTTTGACTGCATAGAGCTCTGCCTGAGGGGCAACTCCGATGACACCAGTACCATTACCCAGGGCGGCAGCGATACCGGCACAATGGGTGCCATGCCCGTAGTCATCATCACCACCAGTGGTTCCACCGTAAATGGTGATGCCATCAACCACATTGAGGTCTTCATGGTCAAGATCAATACCGGTATCGATAATAGCTATCTTAACACCCGCACCTGCATTTCGCCCTGAGGCGACGCTAGTGGCATCTTCGGAGCCACCCCAAACTCTCTCAGCATCTATTCTGTCTACCCCCCAGGGTAGATTATCTTCAAGAGCTTCCACTTGGCCGTCAAGCTCGATATAACTCACCCCTCTCAAGGCTTGAAGTAGCGGTATTACCGTCTCTGGAACCTGAGCGGCTATAGCCGGGACAAGATGATAGCGATGTTTGGTTAAGCCACCATGATTCCTGATAATACCCTCATCACTGGTTGCCGACGGCTTGTCAAAGCCGATTATCACCCTTACCATATTGGGGAAGTAAGCCAGAGCACTACTCACACTAGAAAGGGTAAGAACACAAGCCAGGACTATCGCCATAATCCATTTCCCCTTTCTCTTCATTATTATCGTCTCCTTATCTGGCTTATATTTAGCATATTAACAAACATTACTTAGCACGTACAAGTGTTTGCTAATTGGCTCTATTTGTTATATGTAGCCTTTAATTTCAGCTTGCACTTTTCATCTTTTGTTGTTGCACGATAAGTCAACATGTTTAAAGTTGCAGGTCAGGCATCTATAGTTACGTTGAAAGAAATGATACCCTCATCCTCGGGTTATTAAAAGTTAAATATAACCAATTAGAATTCCCCATTATCTGCGCTCCCTTGTATTTACGACCCGTCACCAGTCTGGGATTGCCATCGCATTTTGATGACCTTGGAAATTATGTCTTACCTTGTCGGCTGTGGCTTGAAACTGATATTATTTACTAGAAACTAGTCTGACGAAGCTGGTTTTTAATGTTTATTATTAAAACTCATAACTTAACCAAGAAGTTTAAAGACCTATTGGCGGTAGACGATGTAAATTTAGAGGTAGAAACAGGTGAATGCTTCGGTTTATTGGGACCTAATGGGGCGGGGAAGACCTCTCTCATCCGGATGATAATTGCGGTATCACCTCCCACCCGGGGTGATATATGGGTGCTGGACAATGACTTGAAGACTCACTCTCGGCAAGTAAAGGCTGTCTTAGGGGTCGTCCCGCAACTGGATAATCTCGATCCAGATTTGACCGTGCTTCAGAATCTAGTGACCTTTGCGCGATACTTCGACATACCTAAGCACGAGGCATTTCAGCGCAGTGCCGAAGTCTTAAGCCTGTTTGAGCTGGACAGCAAGCGTAATAGCCGCATAAGAGTGTCGTTTCTCAGGTTAATCTACCACCCATTATCAAGTTAATGTTCCACCCTTTT
>CAZFRL010000052.1:0-4822 GCA_964521325.1 uncultured Dehalococcoidales bacterium
CGGGTGAGACCAGGGGTTTAGTCCAGCGTGATGTGGTTAGGGTAGTGACGCCGGGTACTGTCGTTGAGCCTGGCCTTCTTGACAGCAAGGCAAATAATTATTTAGTTAGCTTGGTTTTAGGCGACGATGAGGTGGGCATAGCCTATGTTGATATAACAACCAGTGAGTTTGCTACTACTCAGGTTGCATCTCAGCGGGCTGTTCCCGAACTGGAACGGCTTAGACCCTCGGAGATTATTACGGTAGAAGGCGCGGAATTATCCGGCTTAAGTCTATCGGCTCCAGTAACTCGCCTTGAGAACTACTGGTTTGAGCTGGAGATAGCCCGTCAAACAGTGCTTGACCATTTTGGCGTAGCTACCCTTGATGGCTATGGCTGTGCCCATCTACCTCTGGCGGTAAGGGCTGCTGGCGCTATCATCCACTATATCCAGGAAACACAGAAGGGCGTCCTGGGGCAACTGATACGACTGTCTACCTATTCAACCGATTCATTTATGGCGCTGGATGTCCAGACCCAGAGAAACCTGGAACTTTTCCATAGTAGTCGCTTTGGAGCCACTGGTGGCTCGCTCCTATCAGTTATTGACCTGACCAAAACAGCCATCGGGAGCAGATTATTAAAGCGGTGGCTGGGGCAGCCTTTACTTGACATAAAAGAGCTGGTTAAGAGACAGGATGCTGTCGACTGGTTCTATGATAATACCCTGGCTCGTACCCAGACTATCTCTTTGCTTGGCAAGGTAGCTGACCTTGAACGGTTGATTAACCGGGTAAGGAGTAATATTGCTACCCCTCGTGAGCTGGTCACGCTACGGCGCAGCCTGGAGGTTATCCCCCAGTTTATAGAGATAATTAAGGCTGGCAAGAGCAATAGTTCAATTGCCTGGCTTAAAAACGAACTCAAGCCTCGTCAGGATGTGGTTGAGTTGATTTCAGAGAGTATAGAGGAGCAGCCACCGCCCAGTTTGGGTGAAGGCGATGTGGTGAAGCCGGGCCTTTCTGAAGAGCTGGATAGCCTTCGTCTGGCGTCTAGAAATGCCAAGCAATATCTGGCTAATCTGGAGCGCCAGGAGCGGGAGAAAACCGGCATCAAATCGCTAAAGGTGGGCTTTAATAAGGTCTTTGGTTACTATATTGAGGTATCTAAGTCTAACCTGGCTCAGGTGCCCCAGACTTACATTAGAAAGCAAACGCTGGTTAACGGTGAGCGTTTCTTTACCCCGGAACTTAAGGAGTATGAGTCGCTGATTTTGAATGCCCAGGACAGGATTACTGAGCTTGAGGCTGATATTTTTCATCGGATATGTCGTCAGGTAGCCACCGCCAGCGAACGTATTTTAGCGGTGGCAGATGCCCTAGCTAATGTAGATGTCTTCTCCAGCTTGGCTGAGGTAGCCGTGAGCTATAGCTATGTTCGTCCCGGGTTGACCACGGACAATGAGATAATTATTAAGGAAGGGCGCCACCCGGTAGTAGAAAGAAGTCTGGCTGATAGCAACTTTGTTCCCAATGACACCCAATTATCCAATGATGATGCTCAGCTTATCGTTCTCACCGGTCCCAATATGTCGGGCAAGTCGACCTACCTGAGACAGGTAGCACTAATTGTGCTCCTGGCCCAGATTGGCAGCTTTGTTCCAGCCGCCTCAGCTACCATCGGACTGGTAGACCGTATCTTTACCCGAATTGGTGCCAGGGAAGACCTGGCGGCGGGTCAGTCCACCTTCATGGTGGAGATGGTAGAGACAGCCAATATTCTGAATAATGCCACGCCACGCTCGTTAATCATCCTTGATGAGATTGGACGGGGCACCAGCACCTATGATGGTCTTTCCATTGCCAGGGCAGTGGCTGAGTATATCCACAGCCATCCCGGGCTGGGGGCGAAGACCCTGTTTGCTACCCATTATCACGAGATGGTAGAACTGGCTGGTTTCCTGCCCCGGGTGAAGAACTTCAATGTGGCCGTAGCCGAGGAGGGCGGCGAGGTTACCTTCTTGTACAAGATTGTGCCCGGTGGCGTTGATAAAAGCTACGGTATCCATGTAGCTCAACTGGCCGGGCTGCCTAAATCAGTGGTGCACCGTGCCCGGGAGGTATTGCAGGAGCTGGAAGGGGATAGCCGACGGCAGGCAGAGGCGGTAAAGATCCGTCGGCGTAAGAAAAAAGAACCGGTGCAGCAATTATCATTCTTCGGGCAGAAACCACCGTTCCTGGAGGAACTGGAGAAGCTGGACATTGAGTCCCTGACCCCGCTAGAAGCCATAACCAAGCTCTACGAACTGCAAAAGAAGGCGGGGGAGGGGTGAGGGGCATTATTCCTTGCCGTTGTTGGGGTGTTTCCATGCTTTCCAGTTTTGGTATGTTAGACATCCTGCGAAGCTTAGAGAAATTGCTACGATAACAGCAAAAGCGATACAAAGTTTTAAAGATTCTTGAAAATATAGAATAAATATATAGGCAGTAGCTCCAGTCCATACCAATAGAAATAGGGGTGGACTAAATAACCAGCTACTGGGTAAGGGTAGACATTTAGCCAAAGAGCCTTCGCCTGTTAGCCACCACAAATGTTTCCCGTAAAATTTTATAAAACAATTTGCGCCTTCAGCCTTTTTGGATTTATCCTCGAAGTATTTAGAAAACCAGTTCCATGGTGCGTCTGGGTACTTATTTTCGAGATGGAGCATATATTTTCTCCATCCGTAGGCAGCATATGCACCTGAGCGTCCGGCACGGATATGCAAAACACAAAATGCAATCCCAATTAAGATAACTACCATTGTAATAATGACGAACGGTATAGTAGCCTCTTCTTGGTTAATACGTATGAGGAAAAAAGCAGCAATAAGTATGGACTGGGTTAAGAGAAACGCATTTGCCCTTTCGCCGAGGGTTCTGAACTCATTGTTATGCAATTGTACCGCCGCATTATATCCATCTGCTGAACTAAATAGGGCTTGTTGTCCTTGATTTTGTGTGGCCATATTAAAACCTCCCCGAAAAGTTCTGACTTATCACCTAATTCATTTGTATTGTATATAATTATTATACTACATACCACCATCTGCAACCCCTTGCCATAAAACTCATAAAATAGGGTATTGACAAAAGGCATTTTATGTGCTAGTATGTGGACTCCTGTCACTAAATGAGGCGGAGGAAGAGAATGTTTCCTGGTGAAATGATAATCTTATTAGCGATTGTAATGACCAGGGGCTCCGGCAAAGGGCTACTAACTCACCCGATGGATGTTACCAGTGAATACATCGGCTATTTATACAATTCGTTGGTTAAACGCGGCTACTTAACAGCGAATGGTCAAAAAGGGTATCAGCTTACGGCTAAGGGCAGGGAGGCACTTTTTGAGTTCCTGCGTGAAAATAGAGCTAAGGTCAAAATCACGATAGGAACGTTACAAAAACTAGGCATTGAGGTCAGCCAGGAGATAGACAAACTGAAAAAGGAATCAATCAAGGTCAGTTAGAAGAATAAAACGCTAACTATCACCTGTCTCCACAAAATAGCTCCGCGTGATAGTTAGACAGTAGCCATCTCCTTTCCCAACGGGGGAGCTATGCACTAACCCACCTCAGTAACGCATAGCTCCCCTACCCTTTATACTACTATCAGCAAGCCCTTGCCATAGAAGTAAAACCTATGCCTGAGCAGCCGTTTTGACGACGTGGTTTCTCAGCGTGCCTATTGGCTCTATCTTTACCTCTACCGTATCACCAGAATACATTGGACCAATGCCACTCGGTGTTCCGGTAGCAATAATATCCCCCGGCAGCAGGGTCATCACGTGGGATATAAAGTTTATCAGTTCGGGGATGGAATAGATAAGGTCGCTGGTATTACCCTGCTGTTTGAGCTTTCCATTTAAGTATGTTTCCAGGGTAACATTTCCCGGGTCAAGTTTGGTCTCAATGCAGGGTCCCACGGCGGCAAAGGTATCAAAACTCTTAGCTCTGGTCCACTGCTTATCCTTTTGTTGCAGGTCACGGGCGGTAACATCATTAAAGCAGGTATAGCCCAACACATAGTCCAGAGCGTCCTTTATTGATGCTCGCCATACTGGTTTCTTTATTACCACTCCCAACTCGCCCTCATAGTCAACCCTATGTGAGGCAGCGGGATAAATGATATTATCCTCATGTCCTATCACTGCTGTTGATGGTTTGAGGAAAACCAGGGGAGCATTGGGCAGGGGGGCACCAAGTTCTTTAGCGTGTTGACGGTAGTTAAGGCCTAAAGCCACTATCTTGGAAGGGGTGCAAGGGGACAGCAGTTTTAACCCGCTTAGCTGGTAATAGTGACCAGAGGGTGTTAGGTGCTGGTAAGGTTTGCCCTCTAGAGCTTGGATAGTTTCTCCATCCAATATGCCATATCCAACCTTATTGCCAATAGAAAAACGCACAATCTTCATAAACTGGCATTTAGTTTACCTAATATTGATTGCAGATTGCAAGTTTGATGATAAAATGGTGAACGCACAGTGTTGACGGCTAGGCAAGATAGTGCTAGAATTCCCACACTATATCTGGCAACTGACTAAGCAGGGTAGCACTGCGGAAGTAAATCTTCTGCCCCTCGGGGGAAGGCTTTTTTAGTAAGAGAGTATCAATATGTTTACTATATTGTGGAGGTGGCCCCCTTTGGGGCTAAGCAGAAAGATAACACTTATAGGCTAAAAAATATAAGGAGGAAAAAATGGAGAGAACAAAGTTTACCCTTGATGAAAACGAAATACCTACCCATTGGTAAATTGAGGTAGGATGGATTTAATGGACACCAAAGTCAGGTAAAATAGACAGACGGA